>QMZD01000067.1 GCA_003662985.1 Archaeoglobales archaeon
GCTCCATCTGTGTGGGTGAGAAATGCGTTATTGCTGGAAATTACGAGGAAATGGAGCCCATTTTAGAAAGAGAATTGAATGTTAAAACTTGATGAAGGTTAAATCTCGGCTTGAGTCGGATGGGTATTGTTGAAGGGTAGATTCTGACGGATCTATTACTTATTCCTACTTATTTCTATTGGAGAGAAATGGAAACTGACTTGTTTTCCCCAAAAACAGACCAAGAAATATAATAATGCGATACCTCTTAGCGTTTAACCAGGTCTCCCCTCTTCTTTACAATTTGATCATTTTCTAGCCATTTCTCCCCATCGGTTGAAAAAGACCATTTCACCAAGTTCCTTTCTAATCTCCTTTTTCTTATCATCCGCCGAATAACCGATCGGCATTATTACTTCTAATCTGTACTCATCTGGAGCTCCAACTAATTTTCTTACCTCCTCAAGATTTGGGGGAGTGTAGAATTTCCTCACCTCTGAACTTTCTAACCGTTTTTCTTCTTGTTGCAAGCCCCAATATGCTATTCTCATTATTCTCTGCTCTAAACATGGAGAAAACTCAGAGTTTTGCGTTATTTATGTTTTGCTATGTTTTGGATAGCGTTTTAGACCATGTATTTCATATCTTGCTTTTATTTTTGAGCAAGAGTCAGAAAATCAAAGTAAACCAAAAAAGTAGAGACGATATAAGATATCAAAGCCTCCTAATGTAGTCTATCATCGACTGGAAGATTATCTTTCCGTCTCCGTACTCGTCTAAAGCGGTCTTATTTGGGTAATCGAGATGGTTCCAGCTGAAGAAGGCTCTTTCGGGGTGAGGCATCAATCCAAAAACGTTTCCTTTTATGTTGCATATTCCGGCAATGTTGTAAACGCTGCCATTGGGATTCCACGGATAGCCTGCATAGCTTCCCTTATCATCGACATATCTAAAAACTATCTGGTCGTTCTCAACGAGTCGATCGATGTAAACTCCTTCTGCAGTCGAAGGAAATGTTACCTTTCCCTCTGCATGGGCAACTGGGTACATCACTACCTTCACTCCTAGATCCTTCGTGAAGATGCACTTTCCTCTGTTTTCATGCTTGAGCAGGCTTTGTCTGCATTCAAATCGATTGGAGTTGTTTATCGCAAGCACCATCTCTGGAGTTTCAGCGAGTGGTTTATCCTCGTCGAATCCTGGCAGTGCTCCCAATTCGACAAGAATCTGGAATCCATTACATATGCCAAGAACGGGATAACCTTGCCTAATAAATTCTTCAAGATCCTCTCTGAGGACACTCTTAACCCTCGCCGAAAATATGGCTCCTGCTCTCACATAGTCTCCAGCAGAGAAACCTCCGGGAAAAACGATTCCGGAGTAGTCTTTCATGTTTCTTTTCTCTTTCTCCTTTATCATGTCACTGTAAAACTGCTTTAGGTGAACGGCTTCTGCAAAAACACCGAGGTTCCTTAAAGCTCTAACCGTTTCATCCTCGCAGTTTGTACCCTCGATCCTCAAAACGGCGATCTTGATATCCTCAACATTAACATTATCACTCATATCACCCATTCTATCACCTTACTTCGACACATTAATAAATCAACTACCATCCGGTATATCTCACCAGCCCACTTCTCCAGAGATCCTCTACTTCCTTTACACCAAGCTCAATGTTGAAATTACGGTCGTTGAAAGAGAATTCACCCTTGGAAACCACTCCCAGTTCGTATGCCGTGCATCCTCGGGATATGAGGAATGAAATGTAATCCTGAGCCTGAGACTGCGACACTTCTACAATCCACCTCGTGTTGGACTCTGAGAATAACTTAACAAAGGTCTCGCCTTCCATTCCGCTAAGGTCTATCTCTGCTCCCAGAGCATTTCCAATTCCCATCTCGGCAATTGCAACGGCCAATCCACCTTCCGAAACATCATGGCATGAATGCACTTTGAACTCTTTGAATGCTTTAAGCATCGAATCCACATACGATTTAAGTTTCTCCGGGCTGGTTCTTGGCACGAGGAGGCTTTTCTGCTGAGTTACCGCTGAGTACACACTTCCTCCAAATTCCGGCTTCGTTTCCCCTACAAGGATGATGGCATTTCCCTTCCTCTTGAAGAAGGAGGTTACAGCCTTGGTTACATCATCAACGATTCCAATTCCCATGAGTGTTGGTGTAGGGGCGACGGAAGAATACGGGGTCTCATTGTAAAAGCTCACGTTCCCGCTAACACATGGTAAATTCAATCCAGAAGCCATCCAGCCCAAGGCTTTAACACTTTCAACGAACTCTCCCATTCTTTCCGGCTTCTCAGGATTTCCAAAGTTCAAGCAGTCGACGAATGAATGGGGAACTGAATTCACGGCTACCAGATTCCTTATCATTTCATCGAAGGAAGCTGCTGCTCCCCAGTACGGATCGATGGAGGTCATCCAGGGGTTTACGTCAGCAGTTATCGATAACCCTCTTGCCGAGTCTGTCGGTTTGATTACCGCCGCATCTCCATGGGTTTCAAAGTTTATTCTGCCTTGCAAAGGCCTTAGAATTGTCGAAGCCCTTACCTGATGGTCGTACTGCCTTATAACCCATTCCTTCGAGGCAACGTTTGGATGCTGCAAGATCTTTTTGAATACTTCCAGATAGTCCTTAGGTGGTCTTATCCTCTCTTCATCAATCTCTACCTCCGGTTTTTTAGAAACATAGGTTCTGCAGTACTCTGGCCCAGAAGTAACGAACTCTATCTCCATATCGTAAACTTTCACGCCCTTATAGAACACTTCAAGCGTTTTTTCAGCCTTTGTTTCGCCAATTATGTTAGCAGGTACATCCCACTTATCGAATACATAAAGCACCTCATCGACAAGCTCTGGCTTAACAGTTACAAGCATCCTTTCCTGACTTTCAGAAACCCAGATCTCCCACGGAGCCATGTCAGCTTCCTTCAGCGGAACGTTGTCAAGAGTAACTCTTGCCCCATATCCCGCTGCGAGAGCCATCTCGCCTACGGCACAACTTAAGCCACCACCACCAAGATCCTTCATTCCCGTTATCAGCTTCTTCTCCACTATCTCAAGGCATGCGTGCATCAGTGGTTCCTTGACAATCGGATTTCCTAACTGCACTGCCCCTCTTGACTCCTCCTCGCTCGTCTCCTTAAGCTCGGCTGATGCAAAGGTTACGCCATGGATTCCATCCCTGCCCGTAAGTCCTCCGGCAAGAACGAAGTACTCTCCCTCTCCTCCAGCTCTGCTCGGAACTATGTCCTCCTTTCTGGCTATTCCTATGCACCCAACGTTTACGAGGCAGTTTGTCAGATAGCTGTTATCAAAGAAAACCAGCCCAGAAACAGTAGGAATCCCAACTCTGTTGCCATAATCCCTTATTCCAGCCACAACTCCTGAAAGGAGATAGAGCGGATGCTTCGTACCCCTCGGAAGTTCAGAATGAGGAGTGTCGAGGTTTCCAAAGAAAAGGGGATCTATCAACGCTATCGGCTGAGCCCCCATGCAAACAACATCTCTCAGAATTCCACCGATGCCAGTAGCTGCCCCACCGTATGGCTCTATGGCAGAAGGATGATTGTGAGACTCGAATGCTACAACATACGCATGCTTATCATCAAATTCAACCACTCCAGCGTCCTCTTTAATTGCAGAAATGACATAATCCGTTTCGAGGTTGAAAATGAATTGCTTTAGGTAGTATTTCGAGCTTTTATAACAGCAGTGTTCACTCCAGGCCTGCCCCAAGGCTTGAAGCTCGATGTCATAGGGGTTCCTTCCCTTTGACTTGAAATACTCTTTAATCCTCTTCATCTCGTCTACATTTAAAGCCAATCCGAGTTCATCGCTTATTTGCTGCAATGTTTCATCATCTGAAGAGACTACATCAACTTGGTAGAGCAAAAAAGGAGCTTCAACCTTTTTGAAAACACCCTCCATCATAAAAACACCCTCAAGAAATCCAGTTAATCCTGTATTTCTGGATGACGGGATTAGCCAGGAGCTTTTCGCACATTTGCCTTATTTCCTCCTCTGCTTTCTCTTTGTCGTTCTCATCGATCTCTATTCTGAAAACCTTCCTTGTTGAAACGCTTTTCACATTGTTGAAGCCCAAAAGTTTCAAAGCCTTTTTAGTCGCCTCCCCCTCCGGATCCGTAACACCCTCTTTAAGCTCGATGTACACATCGGCAATCATGGTCGATTGTAGATGCCAATGTATAAAATGATTTTGAGATTTCTTCTTGGGATTTATTAAAAAATTTTAGGGCTTGGGGCAAACTCTTCAAATCTTTTTGTTTAAAGGCTAAAATGTAAAAAATTTCTTATATTTCTCTCCAATCCTAGGTGAAAAGATTTATACCTTTTAAAAAGAATTCCAAATGATGCAAATCGAGGGGATTTTTTCAGAGGGTATTGAAACTTCAAAAAAGTTGCTTGATGATACTCCAAAACTCTTATTGCTGGTTGTAATTGCGACAATCCCAGTGGTAAATCTTATCCTCCTAGGCTATTTCGCCAGAATAATCAGAGATGGATCTTCGGATCCTCCTCCCCTTTTTGACTATATCACCCTATTCATCGAAGGGTTGAAAATTTTTGTAGCCCTGATAATTTACCTTCTCATTCCTTTGATCCTGATTTTTGTCGGAATCTGGACAACGGTAATATCCGGTGGTTTCGCCCTTCCCTTTTTCATTCTTGGAGCTTTTCTCTCTCTTCTGATTGCCTTAATTGCTGCAATGGGTATCGTCCACATGATTTATACTCAAAGCTTTGCAAAGGCGTTTTCCTTTGGGGAGATAATTGAGATAATAAGAACGGCTGGTTGGGGGAATTATGTACTCTGGATCCTCTCAATCTGGATCGTTTCATTGATGATTTCTGCTTTTTCCCAGGTGACTCCGATAGGCTGGTTGATAACAGCACTCGTAACCCCTTTCTTCACAGTCTTCGTGGCGAGAACAGCCTTTATCATATACTCTAGTGGAGCTGGCATCGTTATGGACTGAATATACAATCATTTTAATATCCTCAATTTAGCCACTATTAGTTTGAAATATTTTTAAGAAATCTAACTCTATCAAAAATTTTATATAACTCTGACTTTTTTGCTCTAAAGTAAGCCTAAAATGGAGGAATGTAAATGGAAGAGACAAAAAAATTGCTCAAAGATAATGATGTAAAGCAGGTGCTGTGTGCTTTCAGCGATGTAAGGGGGTTCATGCAAACGTTCTCGATTCCTGCTAGGGAATTCACGGAAGGTAGCGCTTTTGAAAACGGAATTGGTTTTGATGGATCTTCTATAAGGGGATTCAAAACCATAGAAGCAAGCGATCTCGTCTGGATGCCTGACCCAGATACGATAAAGATTGTTCCTTGGATCGATGATCCGATTCAAAAAACGGCGATAATGTTCGGAAATGTTTATGAAGCATGGGGAGCAGAGATGGCAGATTGTGACCCCAGAGGATATGTGGCCTACAAATACGAGAAAATGCTAAGAGAGGAAGGTATGAGTGCAATCTTCGGACCTGAGATCGAGTTCTTTGTTTTTGAAGGAATGGATCCAACGAATCTTAGCTGGGATATGTGGGTCTCGCCGAATGGTGGAGTAGGGGACTCGTGGGGACCACCAAGGGTTATGCCAGAAAGCAGCGAAATCTCACCAAACGGATTTTTCATAAGACCCAAGGAGGGATACTTCAGACCTCCACCCGAGGACACGACTGTGGAATACAGGAACGAACTAACCTACTATCTAGATAAATTGGGCGTTCAGATCGAATACCATCATCATGAAGTCGCTACTGCCGGTCAGGTAGAGCTTGACTTCAAGCCGAAGACACTCGTAGATGTGGGAGATGCGTTTTACCTTTACAAGTTCGCTGCAAAAAATATCGCGGCCATGAACGGTTTAATCGCAACGTTTATGCCAAAGCCATTGTACCTTGACAACGCAAGCGGGATGCACACACATCAGAGCCTCTGGAAAGGAGAACCGTTCTCAGGAGACGCACTTTTTGCTGATCCTGATGACACATACATGCTGAGCCAGAAAGCTCGCTACTACATCGGTGGGCTGCTTGAACACGCAAAAGCCCTTACCGCCCTGTGTTGTCCGTCTATAAATTCGTATAAAAGGCTTGTTCCAGGATTCGAGGCTCCGATATACATTTGCTGGAGTCCGAGGAATAGATCTGCCCTTGTTAGGGTTCCAATGTACCTTAGAAAACCCTCCGCTATCAGGCTCGAGTATAGAGGTGTGGATCCAAGTTGCAATCCATATCTCGCTTTTTCAGCTCAGCTTGCGGCGGGGCTTGACGGGATAAAGAAGAAAATTGATCCAGGAGATCCCGTCATGGAGGATGTTTACGAACTATCTCCCGAGAAGAGAAGGGAATTCGGGATTGGAGAGCTCCCAACTACCCTTCGAGACGCTTTAGACCACCTAGCGAGTGATGAACTCATGCGTGAAATTCTTGGATCACACATCTTTGATGCGTTTATGAGCCTCAAGTACGACGAGTGGAATCAATACTGCCTTTATATAACACCTTGGGAAATACTGAAATACTTTGACATCTAATATTTTTTATAAAAAATAGGGAGGTGCATAAGATGGGTGTTCATAGAATTACAAGTGAGGCCGCAAAATATTATGCCACAAAAGAGAAGATCCTCGGAACAGGAATTTCCCTTTTTGGAACAGCCAGTGAGAGGGTTAATGAGATCGGCAAGGAGGATTTGGAGGCGTTAGGTAATCTTGCAGCGGCCTTACTCCCTCATACTCCTGGTAACTCAGGCAAATTAATGGTTGTGGTTGCTAGGCTTTTCTGGGCGCTTGCCGGAGTCTCTGAAAAAGAATTCAAGATTCTACCTCTTGAGGAAATAGAATCGATGGTTGAGAATCTCAAACAAAAAATTGGTACAGAATAACTTCTTTTTTTCTTTTCTGGTGAAAAAGATGGTAAGAGGGGTAATCCACATAATCAATCCCTATGATCCTGGAAAGTTCCCAGAAGACATTTCAAGAAGGTATGGAATCCCCGAAGCAGAGGTAATATCTCTATCCTCAAATGAGAACCCTTTCCCACCACCAGATAGTGTTAGAAAGGTCTATGAACAAGCTTATAGTAAAATAAACCTCTACCCACACCCATACTACCATGACCTCAAAGAGAGAATCTCTGACTACATTGGAGTTGATGAGGAGCTCATTGCTGTTGGAAATGGAGCGAGTGAACTTCTGAAAATGATGTGCGAGGTAAATCTTGAGGCCTTTGATCCTGTGACGATTCCCATCCCCGGTTATACGCTTTATGCGATTCTGGCAATGCTGATGGATGCTTCAATAAGATTCGTTGAGTTTCCAAAGTATAAAATAGATGGAGATGAGGTTGTAAAAAACGATGGAAAGCTAATTTTCCTTTGCTCCCCAAACAACCCTACTGGCAATCTTGTGCCTGAGAAAGAGATAAGGAAGATTTTAAAAGAAACTGAGGGAACAGTTGTCGTTGATGAAGCCTATGTGGAGTTCTCTGAAAGATCTCATCTCCACCTTCTTAAAAAGTATGAGAATCTCATGTTAGTAAGATCCTTCTCGAAATTTTTCTCCCTTGCCGGCTTGAGAGTTGGTTATGCTGTTGGAAATTCCGAAATAATTGAGGCGATAGAGAAAGTAAGGCTTCCTTTCAACATCTCCTACATTTCTGCCATTGTGGCAAAGGCTTGTCTCGATTCCTTAGATTATTTTAAGAGTATGAGAGATAAGATAATCAGGGAAAGAAAGAGAGTCGAAAGAGAGCTTAGTAAATTTAACGATCTCGAAGTGTATCCTTCTGATTCGAACTTTATCTTGGTAAAGATCAACAGAGAGGAGAATTTCGAAACCAAGTTTCAAGAGAGTTTTGAGAGGAAAGGGATAATTCTCAGAAATGTCACAGGTCTATTAGGGCTGGAGGGTATTCATTTTCGAATTACGATTGGTAGAGAGGATCAAAATAACAAATTATTAGAAGTGATGGAGGAGCTGTTCAACTAGCTATCATTATTATTACCACTACAATAAGGAAGTAATATATA
>QMZD01000068.1 GCA_003662985.1 Archaeoglobales archaeon
GGCACATTTCCGGGATTTGGGCCTAATCCGAGTTTGTAGAAGACGCCAACATTATATGAGAACCCAAGGATGAGTAAAGCCATTCCGAGGACACCAATGAACCAAGAGGCTTTTTCGAGTATTGCAGCCTTTAATCCATGTTCAACGTAGACATTTCTGAAACCAATGGCGAAGCCCCATAGAATCTTGATCATTCCAATAACAAGGACTGTGAACAAAAGAACCTTGACACCCATCTCCTCAACCCTATCAAAGAGTGGATGGTAGTGATGGAAGGCATAGAGGTTTTGTAGAGCTGCTCCTATAAAATGTATCTCATGCGGTTTGTACCCAGGAACTGTGAAAGGTCCAAAGAACTCGCCGTATATGAATCCAAATATTATCGACACGATTCCCGAGTAGAGTGCTATGTTTAGAAGGCCCTGCCAACCCTCCGTCTTGAATATCCTTTTCAAATAGAGGGCCAAAATCGTGATGAGTAAGCCGTAACCAATATCACCGAGCATAAGGCCAAAGAAGATCGGGAAGAATACCGCCATGATTGGTGTCGGATCGAACTCCTTGTACCTCGGTATCGAGAAGAGGGTCGTGAACAGTTCAAAATTCCTGACACCCCCAGGGTTATCGAGGAGAGTTGGTGGTTCCGATTCCGATTCTCCTTCTACAACATCAACAACAACTCTTCCGTTCGTCTGGCTCTCGATTACACTTTTCAGCTCACCAACCTTTTTCTCTGGAACGTATCCTGTAAGAACAAACGCATACTTCGATACAAGGGTCTTCAAGGGAAGTTCCGATCTGTCCATCTCAATACTCAGATATTCCTCTATTGCCATCATTACCTCTGCTTCCTTGGCTTTTATCTCCTCGAGTTCCGTTTCAAGGGACTTTATCTTTGCCAAATTGTTTTCTATCTCGGAATTTATCTCAGCCACTCTTGTATCGTAGTCTTCGATGTCTGGCACAGTCAATTCCGAAAAACCATGTTCCTGCAAAACAATCAGGAAATCGTCTGAATACTCAGTCTTAACAAAAACAGCGGCTAAGTACCCTCCTTTTACCCCCTTTAGGAGGATTTCAAACTGATCTGTAATTTCCCTCAGTCTCTCACCAGGATCCGCTTTTAACATGCCTACAAAACATTTTATTGCTTTGTAATCTCTAAGCAATCTCGGAGGTATTCCAAGCTCTTTCAATGGCTCAATAATCCTAATTTCATCCTCAAGAAGTCTATTTCTCTCAGTTAACCCCCTAATCTCTTCTATCTTCGCTTCAATTTTTTCTCTGTACTCTTCCAGCTTTTCATCGAGTTTGGCGGCGATCTCTTCTGCTTTAAACTTCTTTTTTGCGTCGTAACTCTCTGGTTCAAGCTTCAGATAAGAGAGAAGACTTCTCAACTGTACTAATGTTCTCGAAATTGTCGAGGCTTTTTTGGATGGTTCTCCAATTTTGAAATAGTCCTCTTCGATAGGATCTTCAATGTGCATCAGGTTTAGCCTGTGAAGGGTTTTCGAGACCTCTTCAAGGTAATCTTTAGAGCCCACTAAAGTTACCTTGACCATTTTAACAGGCTTAAACATGCTCTACCATCCCTAGGAATTTTTCATAAAGGTAGTCAACCGCTTTCCAAACGTTATCCTTACCCTTAGCCTCTAGCTGTTCGATATCCCTACTTTTTCTCTGTTTAATCTCCTCTTTTTCAGCTTCAATCGATGAACCTGCATCTTCAATAATTTTAGCCTTAATATTCTCAGCCTCTTTTTGTGCATCCTCAATAATTTCCCTAGCTTTGAGTTTAGCCTCGTAGATCATGTTCTTTTTCTTTTCCTCTGCGGAGGCGACATCACTCTCGACTTTACTCTCTGCCTCTTTAATCTTCTCAAGAATCTCTGTCTTTTCCATAGTTCATCCCCCACCCTTTATTGTACAAATTAGACGACATCGAGAGGTTACCAATTCTATATTTAAAGTTTGCTATTTCAAGCCCTGAGGTTGCTCCTGTTAAATTCCTCAGACGATTTATTTTTAAAAAAGACGGATGAAGACGAGGAATTTTAGGAAAATAAGATGATAGGATTATACATCCAAATCTAGGTGAGGTTAAAATGAATTCCTATTATTCTTCAAGAAAATTTTATTATCCTACCTAATTATTTAAAAATCTAATTTTTATTTCGAGCTTTTTCTCAAAAACTCCCTCACTTTCTCTGATTCAAGCCAACCCCTATCGAGTTTCTGGATAAGCCTGTCTATCTTATCGACCTGCTCAACAATTTCACTTCTAAGTTTTCCATCCGCCTTTAGTTCAGCGAGACCAGTTATAATCGCCAGGGGATTTCTGATTTGATCGACGAGAATTGCAAACTGCTCGATATTGTTTTCAATCCTCTCATAAGCTCTTCTTTTAGCTTCATCCAGTTCAATCGTGTTTATAGCAAAGGCTAGATCGTCAGCGAGGGTTTGCAGCATATCTATCTCCTCATCACCGGGCAACTTCTCCTTTGAATGCATGACGATAAACCCTTTAAGTTCCCCCTCAACCCTCATAGGGATGATAATGCAGCTGAGAGATTTGGACGAAGAATAATAGGGGCATACTTCCCTCCGCTCAGTACGTTTTACGATCTGAACGGATCTTTTTGCTTTTTCAAAACACGCGGGAAGTTCCTCAAGTGAAAAATCAACGGGATGCATCTCCCTTGAGCTGGCCACATTCCTGAGTCTTCCATCTCGAATCAATCCTGCCCAAGCAGAGTAATACTCCCTTAAAGATGCAAGGCTCATACATGCCTTCTCTAGGAGGATATTTACGTCTCTCTCATGAACCACAAGCTTGTTTATCTCGTTTATTGCATTGAGGAGTCTGTTCATCCTCAAATACTGGGTTATATCCCTCGCCAATACGACACAGTACCTTTTTCCTTTCAGGGTGAGGGGTGAAAAGATGTTGGAAAAGTATCTGTCCCCCCGTGAATCTTGGAATTCAACCTTATGATTGGATTCAATAACCTCTCTGACCTTTTTTAATCTTCTTTCAGCGACCTTTCGCGAGAAGAGGTCGCTCAGCTTTTTACCGACGGGATTAAAACCGATAGATTTGATCATCGCTGGATTTGCATCGATAAAAACTCCATCATAATCAAGAATTGCTATCATTGTCGGGGAAGTCTCAAATAACTTTCTGAACTTCTCTTCACTTTCGATCAGTTTTCTTTCCATCTCTATTCTCTCTGTGAGGTCTATTCCAATGGAGGTTGTTATCCTATCTTCACCCTTGCCTATGGCGAAGTTGTGCCATTCAAAGATCCTTCTTTCACCATTCTTTGTCAATGCGGGATTGATGTTTACAACGGCTTTCCCTTCCACAACACCATCAAGAATCCTTTTTACCCTATTCCTCTCCTCCTCGGGAACATGTACTTCCAGTAGGTTCTTTCCAATTACTTCATCAGCCTTCCAGCCGAATTGCTCTTCAGCAGCTTTATTCCAAAGTTTAATCCTGTAGTTAGAATCCCAAGACATAATCGGAACCGGAGCGATGTTGACCATTTTTTCCATGTACTGAGCCGTTTTTCTATACCTCTCTTCGCTTTCTCTGAGTTTCTTTTCAAGTTCAACTCTCTCCGTAACGTCTCTGGTTACGATTACACCTCCAATAACCTTCCCATTTT
Source organism: Archaeoglobales archaeon (assembly GCA_003662985.1). Classification (GTDB taxonomy): domain Archaea; phylum Halobacteriota; class Archaeoglobi; order Archaeoglobales; family Archaeoglobaceae; genus Archaeoglobus_A. The sequence continues at coordinate 3,672 of QMZD01000068.1, forward strand.
TGATGATAGGTGTGCCAACGGATTCAGCCCATATCCAGCTACCATCTTTTTTTCTATACCTATAAACTACCTCTCCTCCCCTTCTCTCTTTCGCAGCGTTATAAAATTCGTTTTTAACCCTCTCTCTATCTTCGGGATGGATGTTTTCAAAAGCGGATTTTCCGATCAGTTCTTCAGCTGTGTATCCGAAAATCCTCTCGGCCGAGGGACTAACGTATTCCCTTATTCCCTTCGCATTAACAACCTTGATAACATCCCTCGAATTTTCCACAATTAGCCTGTACTTCTCCTCAGACTTTCTCAGCTCCTCTTCAAGCTTTTTCCTTTCCGTTATATCCCTTACAATACCCTCAGCTCCAACAACCCTGCCGTTCTCAAATACAGGCCAGAGAATAACCTCCACGAGATACGTTCTCTTCTTGTCTTTCGGAAGTGCTTTGACCTCATATCTCACCACTTCGCCTCTCATAACCTTTTTGAACATCTCTCTAACCTTATCAATCCCCTCTGGATCCATTAATCTCCTGGCAGTATGCCCGATGAGTTCTTCCCTTTTATAGCCCAAAAGTTCGGCATATTTAGGGTTGACTTCAAGAAATCTGGCCTTGGAATCGAGGATGAAGAACAGATCCTGAGCGTTCCTGTAGAACCTTCTATAACGCTCAAGCTCCTTTTTGTACCTCTCCTCCTCAGTTATATCTATCAATGTTCCTATGACGGCCGGTTTCCCCTTGTAAATAATCCTTGAATCATACACTTCATTTACCCTTATCTCACCATCTTTTCTAATCACTCTGAGCTTGTAGTTGATTGAATCAACCTCACCCTCGAGTCTAACTCTCAGGTTTCTGTCAACCAAATCTCTATCTGCCGGATGTACGAACTCAAGAGGGCTTCTACCAACCAGTTCATCAATCTTGTATCCCCAAAGCTCAGCAAACTTTGGGTTTACGTACTTGAAAACCCCATCCTGGATTAAATAGATGCCAACAAGAGATTTTTCTGCAAGCTTTCTGAACTTCTCCTCAGACTCCAGAATCTTCCTCTCCATAGCCTTCCTTTCAGAGATATCTCTGGCAATCCCAAGTCTACCGACAATCCTGTCCCCTTCGTAGAGATTCGTTACATTTAATTCAACCGGAATTCTTTTTCCATCCTTTCTTACTAGTTCGATTTCATAGAGTGGTATTTTCTCCCCTGTAATACCTCTCTTGAATCTCTCAAGGGTGGATTCAAGGTATTCAGGAGCAACTATTTCAGAAAAGTGTCTACCGATCCATTCATTTTTTGAATAAAGAGTTACTTCTTCAAATCTGGTATTAAGAAATACGAATCTCCCCTCTGTATCCAGAACAAAAACTACATCATTTATTGCCTCCAAGAGACTCCGATACTTTTCTTCAGACCTCCTAAGCTTTTCTTCCATTACCTTCCTATGCGTTATATCAAAAACGTTGCCAAGAACTGCAGGCATTCCGTTCAATTCTATTCTCGATGCGATAACCTCAACCCATCTCTCCTCTCCATTCTTGGTTACTATCTTCCACTCGTAACGTTCTGGAACTTCCTCTCCACTCTCCCTCCTGTAATATCTCTCCCTAACGAGATTAATGTAATCGGGATGTATAAGGTCAAATGGGTCCATCTGGAGGAGTTCCTCCTCGGAATAACCTGTGATGTGGGTGAGCTTTTTGTTCACGTACCTGAATCTACCTCCCTGCACTATGTATATTCCAGTATGTGTTCTTTCCTCTAAATTTTCCAGCAAATCCTTCTTTTCCTTTAACTCGGTTATATCTCTCAGAATTCCAAACACAAGAGTTTCGCTACCAAGTTTCAATACATCTGAAATGAGTTTAACGTATCTCAATCCTCTCCTTCCAATAAGTCTAAATTCACATGAATGTGGATGTGGTTTCCTAAAAACGATCTTAACTTTATCAACATCCTCAGGATGGACCAAAAAATAAAATTCTCAGATGTTAGCTCTCTTGGCCTGTATCCGGTTATACTCTCTACAGCTTGGGTTACGAATCTGATATTTCCCTCTCTATCGGCTATGAAAATTACATCGTCGAGATTGTCCAGAATCCTCCTGATGAGTTTCTCTGGGATTAACTCCATCATTTTATCGCTCCTAACGCTTCTTTAACTCTATCACAAACGTCCCAGCTCTCTTGAGCCGAACACTCCCCCCAAGCATCTCGACTACCTTTTTAACGATGAAGAGCCCCAAACCAGTATTTGCATTTTCACCAAATTTGAATCCTTTTTCAAAGATTCTAGGCTGAATCTCATCGGGAATTCCAGAGCCGTTATCTCTGAAGGTGATCGTGCAGCCCTCAGAATCGCTCTCAACGTTCACCTCCACTTTCGTCGCCTTCCCATGACAAATTGAATTCCTAATAAGGTTGTCAAATACTATGGCAAGAGAGCTCTTGGCTTTGCAATCTCCCTTGATATCAACTTGAATATCATAGTGTCGTGCAACTCGCTTGACAATCTCACTAATACTTACTTCTTTTGGATTTTCGGCTAGAGATTCAAGTTCCCTTATCTCATTTATCAGATCGATACATCTTTCGACAGCTTTATCTGCCTGACATTCTCTTTCGCAAAGCTCTATGGCACCAGAGATTATGTTTAAATTGTTGAGGACATCATGCCTAAGAACACTATTCGTTAATTTTAGAAGTTCATTATAATGTCTTAACTGTTGCTCCATTCTCTTTTTGTCGGTGATATCCTTAATCACACCCAGAGCGTGTGGTCTTCCTTTGAAATTCACTTTCGACATTGAGAGATCAACAAAAATCTCCTTCCCATCCGGTCTTCTTACCGCTACCTCATACCTTGCTTCAGATAATTCTCCTTTCAGAGCCCTTTGCACATCGTTATATATCCTCTCTGCATCTTTTTCATCAAGAAACTCGAGAAGGTTCGTGTCTCCTACCTCTCTCACACCGATAATCTTATAGAAAGCCGGATTTGCATAAACAAGCTTAAATTTGGTTGCCAGAAATATTCCATCGCTTGAGTTTTCAGCGATCAGACGATACATTTCACATTTTGAGCATGATTCTCCCGAATCATCCGAGCTATTTGAGTGGTTCAAATCTTCACCTTCGATCCACTTGGAAATTGTTGTATCCAAGCTTGACTCCTCTTTCATGAGCCCTCCAAATTTTCAAAAAAATCAGTTAAGAGTAGTTGACAATCTATTTAACTTAATTGAAATTCCCATCATCATGAGTAAAAATATTCGGATAAATCAAAAATAGGAGACAAAAAGTAAAAATCTGAAAAACATCTAATGGATTGAGGTGTCAAACGGGCTCCTTATCGCTGTAATATTCCCCTAATCCTATCCGTAAATTCCGGTTTTATTTCTTTTACAAAGACTCCTATGGCATTTGGTTCTATCTCATGTATTGAAGAGTAATTCTTCCTTCTAAATTTTTCTTTTTGGGTTTTGAGAATCTCGGAGGGTTTCATCCTCCAATGTGTTGGACAACCTATGATAACTTCAACGACACTGAATCCTTTATGGAGCATCGCCTCAGCAATAGCCTTTTCAAGCCATTTCACGTGGTAGGTTGTAAACCTCGCAACATAGGTTGCTCCCGCAGCGGCGACAAGCTTTGAGATGTCGAAGGGATGTTCGGGGTTTCCAAAGGGTGTTGTTTTCGTTATCTTTCCTTCAGGAGTCGTTGGGGCCACCTGGCCGCCCGTCATACCATAGAGCGAGTTATTTATGATTATCGCCGTGAGATCGATGTTTCTTCTTGCCGCATGGATAAGATGGTTTCCGCCGATAGCCGATGCATCACCATCCCCCATAAAAACGACAACGTTCAGTTCAGGATTTGCGAGCTTAATTCCCGTTGCAAACGCCAAAGCTCTCCCATGGGTTGTATGAACCGTATCAAAATCAAGATACTGCGTTATTCTACCGCTGCAACCTATTCCGCTCACTATCACAGTTGAATCCCTTTTTATTCCGGTATACCCAAAGGCCCTCACAAAGGCTCCGAGGACTATTCCATTTCCACATCCAGCACACCAGACGTGCGGGAGGTTTTCCACCCTCAGAAAATCTATGTAAACATCCTTCATTCTTCCACCGCCTCTATCAGAGCTTCCGGAGTCATGAGTTCAGCAAATGATGAAATTCCGACCACGTCCATATCGCAAAGTATAGCCTTTACCTCTTTAACGATCTGTCCCATGTTCATCTCTGGCACTATGATTTTGCTCGCATTCGATGCGGCTTCCTTTAACGCC
>QMZD01000069.1 GCA_003662985.1 Archaeoglobales archaeon
AACAGAGACATCGAGGCCGGGAAAAGGATTGGAATGCTAACAATTTATGCTGCATACGGCGATAGAAACTTCTTTGAAGAGAAGGTTGGGGAGGCGGATTTCACAGTTAGGGAACCCTCTGAGGTAATTAGGTTGGTAGAAAGACTTATCGAGAGTTCTAGTAATTGACGGAATTGCAATTTTTAACTCGAACTACAAAAACTGATTTGAAGAGTTTGAGATTTAGTCTGTTGGGACATCCTTTTTCTAGCAAATATTCCAGTTCTCATGGGGATTAAGATAAAGTTAATAAGCATCAGAGAAATCCAATCCTCAAATGGCAAGTTCACCGAATAAAAAACGAAAGAGAAACCAGGGCAAAGCTGGAAAAAAAGGTAGAAATATAGGACATAATCCGAGTAACAGCCATGTAGATGATTTTATGGACAACCCAAAAAATAGTCTCTCTTCACACACCATGACCGATGCCAGAGAAAAGCCCAGAATAGCTTTCTTTTTCGATTTGATAATCATCCTGATTTTTACATTTCTGAATTACGTCTTCGTGCTAATCCCTCCTTTCAATGAGTCCTTTTTCAGGATACCCTTTTCGTTGCCTCTCCTTCTTTTCATCCCTGGATATATGCTCATTGCTGCGATGTTTCCCAAAAAAGATGAACTCTCTGCAATTGAAAGATTCACTTTGAGTATAGGTTTGGCAGTTGCCATTTACGTCTTTGATGGATTTGCGATAAGCGTCACACCTTGGCGCTTCAGACCGAATTCGATAGTGGTTTCCCTCTCCGCAATCACCCTTATTTTAATGTTTTTTACAATCATTTCTAGGAAGATAACCCCACCGGAAAGAAGGTATCTCATTTACTTTCCAATAATAGATAGAACATGGAGCAGGAGGAGGAAATTCTTCTTTGTTTTTGAAGTCTTTGTAATAGTTGCTGCAATTGCTGTGATGATATTGTATAAGCTGGAAATTGCTGCAGGGATATGGATGGTCGTCCTTGCATTAATGCTGTTAAAGAACCCGATAAACAGCTTTATTTCAATATTAAGGTCTGATGAGAAACCAAGTGATATTGAGAAAGCTTTGATGTACGCTCTGATCGGGTCGATAATAATAGCGTCGGGAATGCTCATCTATGCGAAGTTAACCTTCCAGGAGGAAAGGTTTACAGCCCTGTATATTTTAGGAAAGGGGGGAAAGGCCGAGAACTACCCGGAAAAGCTGTACATCTTGGAATCAAACCCGATAATAGTGGGAATTGAGAATTACGAGCATGCTCCGGTTAATTATACGCTGAAGGTCTTTCTCGGAAAGTATCTGTTACTTGAAAAGAGAATCTCTCTGAAACATGAGGAAAAGTGGCAGGAGAAGATCAATCTCGTGCCCAGGTATCTGGGCAAGCACATGAAATTGAGCTTTCAGCTCTTTAAAGAAGACTCGAGGGCTGTTTACAGAGAAGTCCATCTCTGGGTTGACTCGGTTATAGACTACAATAACATTTCAATAGTTAGGGCTTATTCGCTAAAAGAGCTTCCCACCGTGGCCAATTCTGATATGAACTACGCTGGCGGATGGAGTTTCGAAAGAAACTTAAACCTCTTCAGGGGCTATTACAGTATCAACGCCCCTAGGGAGAACTCAACCTTCTGCGGATACGTGAGAGATGATTACGGAAAGAGCGTTGACGCTCAGATAAGCATAAACAACCACTACGGATATACAAAGTCGTTCAGAGCTGAAAACGGATATTTCGAAGTTTTAACGATCCCAGATCACTTCTGGGTGAGTGTCTCAGCGAGAGGCTATCAGAAAAATGAGTTTGAAGTGGATGTGCCCTCTCCCTGTTTGAACATCACCTTGATAACAGCTGTGAACGAGACGATAAAGGAGATTGTAGAGACCCCTGAATTCAGTAAAAAACTTGATGAAATTTTGAGGGAAGAGTTAAATCAAACCTTAGCCCAGATAAATCAGTCGGTAAATCAGACAACCAATCAGACTCTGAACGTTACTCAAGTCGACGTCTCTCAGCTTTCTTTACTTGAGAAGCTTAGACTCATCAACGCCAGCATAGAAAAGTTCTCACCTGACGAATATCCACACCTCATATCCGTTCTCAAAGGCTATGTGATCGACAAGATTAGCGGACAGCCGGTTGAGAATGCGACGATAAGGGTTACGAATGAGTATGGATTCGTTCAGAAAACGAAATCCGATGAAAACGGATACTATGAGGTCAAGATAATATCGGGAGACGCAACAGTCGAGGTTTTCGCCTATGGATATGCGGTATCGAGGTATACCGTAAGAATAGCAAGCGTTCACGAGGTAAACTTGGAGGTCATACCGAGGTCATGCGTTCTAAAGGGCTTCGTTGTGGATGATAAAGATCATCCCGTCTCTTCTGCCTACATAAGCATCAGGGCGGAGAGCTTTTCTGCCTCTACAACTACCAATGAGACCGGTTACTTTGAGGTAAGAACGGTGCCCGGCAACAACTCCATTTCCGTATCGAAATATGGGTATGAGAGTGTAAGCCTGGATTTCGCTCTAAATCCGAATGAGGTTAAAGAATTCGTTGTAAAGGTTAAGAAGGTTGTTGTAAGGGTTCCCGTACTGACCAAAGTTAGGGGCACGCTCACCTTCAACGGCATGCCTGTAAATGGAGTTGTCGTTGCTGAGAAGGTTCGAAGGATCGAAGAAAATGCTTCGATTGAGTTCGTCTCCCTTAAAAAACCGGTCAGGAAGGTGGTGGAAGCGGAAGGAAGCTTCGACTTCAACCTCGAGCCGGGATTCTACAAGATCTATGCAGAGCCAGAGATATATTCAACCCCAATCATTCTGAGGGTTGAGGAGGGAAAGAAGATTAAAGTAGATTTAAAGCTCAATGCCCTTCCTGACAGCTACAGAATGATCTACCCAAGTGAAACGATGCCCAAAGGGGCGTTTGCAGGGATATATCAGGAATTCAATTCCAGTGAGGGACTTGGTGTGATATCCTTCAAGGTTCACGATTCCTATAAGGCGGAGAGGGAGACGAAGATCTTCAAGCAGGTTTTGCTGAACGGAGTTGTCGTTTGGGAAGATGATGTTGGGGGAAACGAGGGATGGGAGGAACACCTGATCCCAGTTACATTTGAAAACGGAAAGAACAGGCTTGAGCTCAGAATCTATGCAAAGGGAGAGTCCAGAGGAATTATTTCCGTTGACTGGGATGACGTGAGGATATTGCCTTTAGAGGAGCTTATAAAGTACAACACAACGAGGTTTGATGTTAGAGGGATTGAGAATGGGGACAAGCTCATTCTCGGCAAGCCAAAGAATGTGTCCGTTCTCATCTCCAACAGGGAATTCGAGAGACTTGAATACAAGCTCGAGATAAGGATAGATGGATTTCCAGTTTACGAGGAAAGTTTTTCTTTGGACCACAATCAAAGCGTTGAGAAATCTCTGAGTTTCATTCCAAATATAGTTTCCAGTTTAAATAGGCTGGATTTCAATCTGTATGCGAGAGGAAAGCTCTATCAGCAAAGAAGCTTCTGGGTTTCGACCGAGGCGGATTTCACGAAACAGCAGTATCTTGAAAACGTAAAGGTTGAGGTTCCTGAGCTTTTAGGCTTTGAGAGCTGGAGTTACAGTTATACCGGCAACTTCTCCGTTAGTATGAAAGATGAAGGTAAGCTTTGCGAGATGAAAACCACAGGATTGCTGAACAAGGGAAACAGCTCTTCAATCTGGTTGAAATTCAACATAACCCCGCCAGCAAACGTTGTCGTTGCATTTAAGGTTAAGGATAACTACGATCGCGTGGATCTGGGTTTGAAGAAGCAGCTGCTGGTGAACGGGGAGGTTCTTTGGGAGGATGACGTTGGAGATGCTGAGGGATGGCAGTATGTAAAGGTTCCGGTCACCCTCACGTCGGGGGAGAATTTTGTCATGCTCAGGCTTTACAGCGAAAAGACGGTTGATGAGAGCGTCTCGGTGTTATGGAGCGATGTGAAGCTCTTGCCAATAACCGAGCTTATGAGGGAGAGGGTCACGACCTTCTTGGTTTTGAATGCACAGAAGGAAGAAAGGTACCCGGAGAGGTTGTACCTCGGCAAACCGGAGACCTTCTGGGTTAGAGTTGAGAATCATGAATATGAGAACGTCACCTATTTGCTCGAGGTTAAATTCAACGATGAAATTCTTGATCGTCATGAATTCGAGTTGAAACACGGACAAAGGCTTGAAAGAAACGTGAGCGTTCTGGCTGAAGATGTAGCGGACCTCAATCTACTCGAATTTGACCTCTACAAGATTGATCCTCAGAAGGGAAATCTGAGTGTTGGAAGTTTAAGGCTGTGGTTACCATCCGTGATCGATCTGGAGGATGAGGAGGTGTTGCAAAGACTTGCGCTGCATGAAATACCGGCCGTCACAAACGGTGATTTTGAAGATCGGGGAGGGTGGCTGCAAGAGGAGAACGGAAACTTCATATTCATGCGATATGAAACCGATAGAGGCTACGTGTACTCTATCTTCCCCTTCATATCGATTTCCGAAAATGAAAGCGCTTACATAGTTCAAAAGGTTGGATTCAAAGGAAAGGGTGTGGTCATTCTTAACTTTTCCGTGAGCGATAGTTATACCGGGGAGGAGGAGACGGGTATAGTTAAGAGGGTTGTTCTGAACGGAAAGGTTGTGTGGGAGGACGACCTAGCTGGGAATGAGGGTTGGCAGACGATCAGAATTCCAGTTTACATTGATTCCATTCCAGTGGAGCTGAAACTTGGTATGTTCGCCTATGAGAGCTCTGAACTGGTCGCAAAGGTGTTCTTCGATAAGGTTCAGTTCGAGATGGTGAGTTGATGGCGGAGAAGGATGACAAAGGTGAGGGAGAAAGGGAAGAAGAGAGGAAGTTTGAGGGAGAGAATGTGGCTGGCGTTGAATTCACATCATTCGATGAGCTGAAGGTGAATCGTCTGAAACAGGCTTTGAAAGTTCTCATTCTTTGGTTCTTTCTCTCCATCCCGGTTCCGATCATCGTGTTTTTCGTAGACGTAATAACCTCTGGAATGCTCTCCAGCCTGTTCCTCAGAACGATCCTTTTGATTGCTACACATTATCCAAAACTCCGACTTTACATTCCGATGGTAGCCAGGTATAATCTCCAGCTATTCACTTCAAGATCTTTTATCGTTACCAGGGCTTTGGAAAAGATAGGTGTGGATGCTGCATCTTTAAACCTCGTACTTTATCTGGTGGTGTTCCTACTCGCTTTCCTTTTCACAATACTTCTCACTTACTTCCTGAGTGCTAGGATCCTTAGAAGGTGGTATAAAGCGAAAAAACTGGAAAACGTGAACTTACAAAATGATCTCGCTCCCGAGTTGGAAAAAATCGTGGAAGAACTCTCGAAGAAGTATGGTGTGAAAAAACCAGAGGTGTACATAGGAGAATTCGATCCGAATGCCTTCATCCTTGGCAGAAAACCATCTCTAGTGTTATCAAGAAAACTTCTCGAACTCCTGGACAGAGATGAAGTTGAGGCTGTAATCGCCTTCCAACTTCTCCATACGAAAAGAGGAACTGCGGTGATGACCTTAACAGCCTTCGTGGCTGGCCTTCTGACAGCCCTTTCCACGCTCGCGTACTGGGTCTCTCTGCTTACGGGCTTTGGATTGGAAGACGATCCAGCCCCCAATCTGATCAAGCTTTATGTGATGTCCGTTGTCGCTCCGATTTCAGCTTTGATTGTGAGGTTCATGATGCCCTATAGAAGGTCAAAGGTCTTTTCGACTTTTCTTAACACCTATGGTGAGCCGGAAAAACTGGTTAATGCCGTAGACAAAATAAAGAAATCCAGTGGAGAATTTGATCTCCCTCAGCTCTCGAGCCAAGCTATAAATCCTGGCCACTGGCATCTTTTTCTTTTGACTCCCGAGCATAAGGAGGTCGTAAACATCCTCGATTTCCACCTTCCAACCTATTTACCTTTCTTCGCTGAGAGTAAACCCAGGCGGCTGAGACCATTTCTTTACATGAGCATTTCCCACCTCTTCATCCTTTTCGCCATCATTGCATTTGACACCTTCAACAGAAAGGATTTCGACTTTTTAAGGGCCAGTGCTATAACGGCGGTTTATCTGCTTTTTTACATCACATTTGTAATCGTTTGGGCGGTTTACTTCAGAAAATAGTTGATAAGGTTTGATAAAAAGTAAATCTCAAATACTAGTAGTTCATGTGCAATTTGTATATGTATATGCTGGAAACGATCTAAGCATGATTTACCGCATCGCCTTCATCCATTCTTCTACTTCCTTTATTCCTCTTTCGAGCTCTTCAGTTTTGCTTCTCGCATCAAACTAATAGCCAGAATTCCTGCATTTCCTTTTCCGAAGCTTGTAACAGGAAAAACAAGCGGAAAAAATTGTTGCTAATTTGATGCTAACGCACATTAGGCTTAAAATACTCATACTCTGAGAAGATCATTTTTAACGAACCTTCTGTACCATTCCCATTCATCAACGCTCAGGATGTGAACCTCGAAAGGGTGTGCAAGTCCGAATTTCTTTCTAACTTTCCCGTACAGCTTGGTTCTTTCAACCTCGTTTGCAGCTACGCTGAGGATGATCGCAATATCTACATCGCTCATCGGATGCGATTTCCCTTTAACGATACTGCCAAATACATACACTCCTTCCAGCTTTTTACCAAAAATCTCTCTGGAAATTCTCTTTATCTCCTTTGCATGCTTAAGATAATCTTTCCTGAACCTTTCGAATTCCTTCAGGATTTCGAGCTGGATGTCGATCAGGCTGACGCCAGCCATTTTCCGAACCTCTCTTTAAACCTACTCAGAACTTCCAAAGCTCTTTTTGCACTCTTTTCGCTGTACTCCTTTCCGAGATATCTTGCAGTTATATACGCTTCCTCAATCAGATCCATGACATCGGAATACTCCTCGTAAAACTCAGAGGCATTTTCATCGACCTTGGAAAGTTCTTGGAAGAGTATTCTCAGTCTATGAGTTCTTGGATAATCTTCCAGCACCCTTGCAAGAATGTATTTTACGTAAAGCTGGAGACTTTGTTCAACAAAAAACAGAACGAATCTTGGCTTCTCATTGATTGCCTCGTGAGCTTTTCTCTCAAAGTATTCAGCGTTCTCTTTGAGGAATTCTATAAATTCCATAATTGGAAATAAATTTTTATTGCTTTTATGTTTTGTGGCTTGTATATGGTGAGTTTGCCGGGCAGGTAGTTGCTCTGATATCCTCATGCTCGACTTCATTTCAGATGAAAAGATGGCGGGGGAGGCAATTGAACTGTATATAGAGAGGCTGGTATCTTGAAATTCCGGGAAATTCTGGAAATCCCGGAAAAGATTAATTAGTCCTAAATTAGAAAAATTGATTAAATTAAAAATACCCTAAACCTACAAACCCTACCAAATAGTGAGGTAAGGTTGTGAAGGTCATGAAATCTATGAAGGCGAAGATCACGATAGAAGGAAGAAAAGTACAGGATGTTGGCTACAGGTATTTTCTTGCAGAAGCAGCTCTGTCATTTGGAATTGAAAGATTCAGGGCTGTTAATGTGGGAAACAACCAGGTTGTTGCATTCGTCGAGACTGAAAGCGATGTGGTGAATGAATTCTATGAATTTGTAAGGTCCAATTTTCCAGTCGGGGCTGAAGTTGATGCTGTAAAACTCGAAGATTACGAAGGCTACATTCCGAAAATTGAGAGTTTCGCTTTGATTCTCAACATCGGCCAATCGAGAAAATTCATCGAGATTGGACAGAAGGTGGAATACACCATAAAGGAGGAATCACAGAAGACCAGAGATGAACTCAGAACTGTGATTGTGGAAGAGTCTGAAAAGACAAGGGAAACTATCAAGGAGGAATCACAGAAGACCAGAGATGAACTC
>QMZD01000070.1 GCA_003662985.1 Archaeoglobales archaeon
CCCTCCAATCTCCTTGAGCACCCTTTCCTGGTCGGCTGGAACAACCTCGATATGCAGTCCACCTTTCCTGAGAATGAGATTTCCAACTCCGAGGAGGTTCTTATTCTCTGGCACGACATCAAAACAATAGTCCCCGTCTCCGGCGATGAAGGGCGGAATTTTGACCACGCCAACAGTATCAACACAGGTATCAACTATCCTCAGTCTGGATGGTGTATGGGTGTGCTCAAAAACGTTAGTTGTTTGAATGCAGCTTGAATTATCTTGCATCCATCGGAGGTCGTTCCAGTTCTGTGGCTCGAAGGGATAAAGAGCGGTTTTGAGATTGGCTTGGATCGCAGTTCCACCCAAAGCCAATCCAATGACAACGATTACAACCCCGATTGCTGGAATCGTAACTCCCTCACGCCTTACTAACCAATAGAAGAGTAGGAGCAAGGCAATAATGGAAAGAAGAGCTGTTGGAACTGCAGGAAAAGTAATCAGGGAGAAGTAAAAGGCTATGCATGCAATGGATCCGCCAAATGCTCCAACAATTTTCTCAGCACCACCCCTCTCTAAAGATCTGTAGATTGCGTAAGCAAAGGGAGCGAGGAACAATCCGAAAACCGCCAATCCAGTATGGATTCCATCATCGCCATAGTAAAGAATCGCAATTGCTAGGGCAGCTATACTCTCCAAAGCGGTCAAGCTTAGAGCTGAAACCAGCGGGCCATTTCTCCACCTTATGATCGATGCTGGATAGGTAACCAGCGGCCTCACCAATACGTTGAGCAAAGTCACCTCGGTGAATGCCGATTTTGGCAAAATCAGGAATGGAAGTGCTAGGATTGTAGCACCGAGGACGGCAAGAAAAGCATCTCTTGGCTTGAAAAGCCAAGCTGCAAGAAGCATCGTCAGATAAGCGAAGCCATAACCCAGAAAGATTGCAGGGGCATTTACCATCAAACTAGTTCCAAGCCCACCAAGAATTACGAAAAGGCAAAGCCATTTTTTGTCTGTAACCGGATCCATGGTTCACCATTTAGTTTTTGACTTTTTAAGGGTTACCTTAAATCTTAAATCCCTTTAAACTTAAATTCCTTTAAATCTTAAATCTGGATTAACTTAAATCTGATTCTTTGAATCTTTTTTGTGAGTCTGGTTTTAATCCACTTTTGTCAACTCTCTGGATCCAAAGGATGAATCGATTTGCTATTTTGTTGTGGGAAAAGATGATTTTGCAGCATAGGTGCCACTGATCTAAAAAACCGATTTGAATTCTAAATAAGAAAGATGGGGATGTAGATAGCTTGGTTAAGTAAATCAGGATGAATCAGACGATATATCTGAAATTGAGAACCAAAACCCAAAAACAAAAAAACTATGCAACCAAAGCGATGAAACTGGATAAAAATGAGGATAAAAAGTCTTTTATTATCTCAAGTATATCGAAGCACAGGTGAGACGATGGGTGTACTCTGGTTCAGTGAGATTGGCAAACAGGACATCCCTCTGGTTGGTGGGAAGGGTGCAAATCTCGGTGAGATGTTCAGGAACGAAATACCCGTTCCGAATGGATTTGTTATCGACAGCAAAACCTATCGTGATTTTATAGAAAAAACTGGAATAAAGGAGAAAATTGAGAAAGAACTTGAAAATCTCGATGTTGAAGATAGCGAAACCCTATCGAAAGTATCACAGAAAATAAGAAAACTGATTGAATCCACACCCGTTCCCGAGGACGTAAAGAAGGAGATTAAAGCCGCTTATGAACAGCTGGTTAAGTTTGAAGGATCCAAGGTCTATGTTGCCGTTAGAAGTTCTGCAACGGCTGAAGACTTGCCTGGTGCTAGTTTTGCCGGCCAGCAAGACACGTTTCTAAATGTTGATGGGAGGAATCTAATCCACTATGTTAGAAAGTGTTGGAGCAGCCTTTATACGCCGAGAGCTATCTATTATAGAGTCCAGCAGGGATTCAAGCACGAGAATGTTAGCATAGCTGTTGTCGTGCAGAAGATGGTGAACAGCGAAAAGAGTGGTGTGATGTTCACTTCGCACCCTGTTACGGGAGAACCCCTCACGATAGTCGAAGCCGTTTTTGGATTGGGTGAGGCGATAGTCAGCGGTAGAGTTACCCCGGATACTTACATCTTCGACAGGGTGAAAAGGAAACTCGTTGATGTAAAGGTTGGAGAGAAGTTGATGATGATAACAAAGAAGAATGGTAAAACTGTTGAAATCGAACTTGACGAGAAGAAGGCAAAAGAGAGAGTTCTTAGTGATGAAGAGGTTTTAAAGCTTGTAGAGATTGGAGAAATAATTGAATCCCATTATGCTTCCCCTCAAGATGTTGAATGGGCGATAGAGAAAGAAAAAATCTACATAGTCCAGTCCAGGCCTGTAACAACTATTAAGAAGAAGGCAGAAGCTGAAGGAGTTGGAGGAGTCGAGATGGAAGGAGAAGAAGCTGAAATACTCGTCAGAGGTTTGGGAGCATCTCCCGGATTTGGGACTGGGACGGTTAAGGTAATCAAAGGTGAAAAGGAAATCTCCAAGGTACAGGAAGGAGACATCCTCGTCACAACCATGACAACTCCAGACATGGTTCCTGCTATGAGGAGGGCTGCAGCAATCGTGACTGATGAAGGCGGTATGACTTGTCACGCTGCGATAGTTTCAAGAGAATTAGGCGTTCCAGCTGTTGTAGGAACAAAGAAAGCAACTCAGATTTTGAAAGATGGAATGTTGGTTACCGTCGATGGGGAGAAGGGCATAGTTTACTCCGGCTCGGTAACAGAGGCTAAGAAGGAGGAGAAGGTAGAAATCGCCGCCCCAGCACCTTTGATCACAGCTACTGAGGTGAAGGTTAACGTCTCAATTCCCGATGCAGCTGAGAGAGCGGCGGCAACCGGGGCAGATGGAGTTGGACTTTTCAGGATCGAACACATGGTTCTGGGATTGGACAAGCATCCGATGAAGTACATAAGGGAAGGACAGATGGACGTTTACGTTGAAGCCCTTTACAAAGAAATGAAGAAAGTGCTTGAAGCCTTCTATCCGAAGCCGGTTTGGATAAGAACTCTCGACGCTCCCACAGATGAGTTCAGGGCTATGGAAGGTGGAGAGGATGAGCCGATCGAGGCAAATCCGATGCTCGGTTTCAGAGGGATAAGGAGAGATCTTTTCGAGGAAGAACATCTGAGAGCTGAATTTAGAGCTATCAAGAAGCTCATTGACGAAGGTTTAACGAACGTCGGAATAATGCTGCCTTTGGTCTCAAACGTGGAGGAGGTTAGAAGGGCGAAGAGGATTCTGATTGAAGAGGGAATCCCTCTGAACAAAATAGAGTTTGGAATCATGGTTGAAACGCCAGCTTCAGCGCTCATAATCGAAGATTTGGTTAAGGAAGGCATCGACTTTATCTCCTTTGGCACAAACGATCTCACGCAATATACGCTTGCAGTTGACAGAAACAATGAAAACGTAGCTTACCTCTTCGATGAGACCCATCCGGCGGTTATGAAGCTAATTGAAATGGTTATAAAGGTTTGCAGGGAGCATGGAGTGAAAACCTCGATATGCGGGCAGGCTGGAAGCTATCCGCATGTGGTTGAAAAGCTTGTGGAACTTGGAATAGACAGCGTATCAGCAAACCAGGATGCTGTAAAGGCTGTTCGCGAGACCGTTTACAGGGTTGAGAGGAAAATAATGCTGGATAAGCTTAGGAAGCTGTAAACATTTTCTACCCTTTATTTATGAAAACAAGTTTTGAAAAAATCTTTGAAAGGATAGATTTTTCCAAAATATTTAGAGAGCTTGAAGAAAGGAAAGCGAAGGAGGTTGGGATCCAGCTTCCTGATGGCTTGAAATTCTTCTCAAAAGAGTTTGCTGAGAAATTTGAGGAAAAAGGATTCGACGTTATAATCTCGGGTTCAGCATCCTATGGGGCATGCGACATCGACATTTCACTCCTTGACGAGGTTGATATCCTCGTTCATTTTGCCCATCTCCCCGTTGGATCCGTTGAAAGAGTAATCTACGCTCCGTACTACTACAATTATGAAATTGAAAATCTCGAGAGTTGGATAGATAGAATAGAAGAGAGAAAAATTGCCTTGGCTGGAACGGCACAGTATGCATGGAAGTTTCCCGAGGTAAAAAGATACTTGGAGGGTAGAGGTGTGGAAGTTGAACTTGGAGGAGCAAGAGGGAGGATTGGGATTTCAGGACAAGTCCTAGGCTGCAATTATTCAGTTCTAAGAGATATTGGTGCAAAAGCGATTCTTTTTATCGGGGACGGTATGTTCCATCCGAGAGGAGCGGCCATCTACTCGGGCAGGAAAGTTTACTTCTTTAATCCATTGGCAAATGAGTTCACCGTAATTGGTAAGGAGTTCGTAGAGAGGTTTTTGAGGGAGAGATACATCCAGATCTCAAGAGCTATGCAAAATCTGGAGAATGGGGTTGCCATAGTCGTATCATCGAAAATAGGTCAGAAAAGACTCTCTACCGCAAGAAGATTAAAGTCAATTGCTAAAAAAAAGGGAATGAAGTCGGATATACTTTTCTTCAACGAAATATCCCCTGAAAGATTTATGAATTTCCCGTATGGAGTATACGTAAACACCGCATGTCCCCGGATAACTTACGACGATTTTAGAAAGTATGAAAAACCTCTGCTAACTCCCCAAGAGTTTGAAATCTTGGTTGGAAAGAGGGATTGGGAAGATTACAAAATTGACGAAATTGATGAGATTGGATAACTTTGTCTCGAGCCATAAAGGAAAAGAACTCGATAGATTGCTGGTCTTACTTGGGTCTTATCTAAACTGAAAATATTTTCTAGAAGTGGTGTAGAACTTCCAAAAACTTTAAGTTCAGGCTGGATTATAATTGCATCATTATCATTAACAGAAAGCCTTAAATTGTAAATCGGATAAACAACAAAGAAAAGGTGGAAAAAATGAGATTCTTTGCGATTGGTTTCGGGCAGGCGGGAGGCAAGATCCTCGATTTATTTGTTGAAAACGAGAAAAAGAGAGGAGCGGGTATAAAACTTCACACTCTTGCGGTAAACACTGCTAGAACGGACTTAATGGGCCTCAATCATGTTCCAATGAAGGATAGAGTTCTCATCGGCCAGACTGTCGTTAAGGGTCATGGAGTTGGAACTGACAACAAGATGGGCGCGAAAATCGCGCAGGATGAAATCGAAACAATATTGAATGCGATAGATGAGAAAGGAACCCATGATATTGATGCTTTTCTAATCATCACCGGGCTCGGAGGGGGAACGGGCAGCGGTGGAAGCCCAGTTCTTGCTCGGTATCTCAGTGAGATGTATTCCGAACCCGTGTATGCGGTTGGAATTCTTCCCGCCCCCGAGGAGGGCAAGCTTTACTCCTTAAACGCTGCCAGAAGTGTCATCACTCTTTTGAAGTATGTTGACAATCTCATCCTGATCGATAACGGAGCATGGAAATTTGAAGGGACAAGTCTGAAAGAGTCATTTGCAAAGATAAATGAAGAAATCGTCAGGAGGCTTGCAATTCTTGCGAGAGCAGGAGAACCGATAGAAGAGGGAATGATCGGAGAGATGGTTGTCGATAGTTCTGAGGTTATAAACACGTTTAGAGGAGGTGGGATCTCATCCATTGGTTATGCCACTTCTATGGCTGAGACGGGGGAGAAGAAAAGGAAATTCAGCCTCAAAAGGCTTTTCAAGAGGGAAGAAAGGGGGACCTATGATGAAGATAAATCGATGAAAATAGCCTCCCTCGTTAGAAGGGCTGCATTGGGCAGGTTATCAGTTCCATGCAACATCAGAAGTGCTGAGAAAGCTTTGGTTCTTGTAGCTGGCCCACCTGAGCATCTTGACAGGAAGGGAATTGAAAAAGCCAAACTATGGCTTGAGGAGCAGATTTCCGGGGTAGAAGTGAGAGCTGGAGACTATCCGACGAGAAGAACGAAATATGTTGCTGCTCTGGTAGTTCTGGCGAACGTATCTGACATTCCAAGAGTAAAGCAACTTCAAAGACTGGCCGCTGAAGCTAAAGAGGAGGTTGAAGGGGCAGAGAAGAGTAGACTTGAAAAAACCCTTGCCTTGTTTGATGAAGACATAGAACCCCTTTTCTAGGAGGGTAACATGAGGGGCAGAAGGACAATCCTACTGCTGGCAATCCTAATCACTCTATTTTGTAGTCTTTGTGGTTCCCCTTCCGCTCTGGCAGCCGAGCATCTTAACGCCTCTGATTTTGGCCCTCCAAATCCCCAAGGGGTTGGAAAAGAATATTACAAGCCTGGAGAAAGATTAGAATTTCTTTATTATGTTGTTCCCTCAGATGAGGATAAGAAAGTCAAGCTTGATGACAGGTACTACTATGTCTATACCTCTTTGGATGGTGTAACGATTAGAGCTACAGTCTTTCTCACTACTGGAGCATCAATTCAACATCAATACTTGAATGGGAGATGTCAAAATCCCGAGGACTCATGCGAAATCTTGGATGGAACAGTAAAGATGTCTTTCCATATCGGAGACACTGGATCTCAAGGTGGAGTTGATGAGATAGAAGTTGAAATCAAAGGAACCGTCCCATCCGTTGAAAAGAGGCTAGAGATAGTTAAAGCCCTATGGTTTGAAGTTTCCGATGCTGAAGATAACGTTTTGCCCCCGGTTGAAATCCGTGTTTTAAACCTCAATCAGTTTACCCAAGATCTAGATAACGCAAAGAAGGACTATCAGAGCTTGAGTGACAATGCAACTATTTTGGAAGAAGAGGGAGCCGTTACGGTTGATGCGAAAGATTGCTTGGAAAAAGCAAGAGACAATATAACTCTAGCAGAAAACTACTATAAAGATGGTAATTATATTCAGGCTGACGAAAAGTTGAAGAACGCTGAAGAACTGCTTGATAAAGCTACATTCGAACTCTCAAAGGCTGAGGCAAATTTTGTTTACGAAAATGCTGGAGACGAGCTTGAAAAACTCTCTGTTGCCATAGTACAGTTTGATTACACGATCAGAGAAGCAAAGGATGCTGGCATACCGGTTTCTAGTTATGAATTCCAGTTAATCACCTTAAAAAGCAAATACACAAATCTGGCTGAGAAAAACGATAAAACAGCGGACTACCTTGAAAAGAGTAAGTTTGATGACGTCATTAAGAGGTCAAATAGTGTAATCAATGAGTCAGCAACGTTGACCATGCAGGCAAACTCGCTCATAGCAGAGTTAAGAAAGAAGATTGATGAAGCAAAGGAAACTCCAACGCCGACTCCCACACCTACACCAACTCCAACCCCTCAACCCTTCTTCTTTGAACAGAGAGACAGACTCGTGCTTATAGGGGCAGTTGTGGCAATCATCATCGGTGGAGGTGGAGCAGCTGCCATAGCGATTTCGCGTTACAGACACAAAAGGGCATTTGATGAGCTGAAATAGTTTAGGTAGGATTATAGCATCTTAAAATCTCATCATTTTACAACTTCTAATTTTAAAATTTTGAAATTTTAAAGAAATTTTGAAGCAAATGTACTGGTGGTAGTTTGGCAGTTCTCCTTATAACCACAGTTTTTACACTTCCTCTTCTCAATTCTTTCCGGAATGAACCCTTTTTTAAGCCTTAGAACCCTCTCAACAAGCTTAATTACATGGAATTTCATTCTCTTATCTAGTTTTACTTCTCTTATTTCACCATCAAAACAGTAATAAACCAGGCCCCCATCGATTTTACCCCCAGAAAGATTCACAAGCTTACCTCCTTCATTCATAAGCATAATCTGGGACACAACTTTTATAGCATCCTTAAACCAAACGCCATCTGTAGGAGCCCTTAGGGAGATCGCCAATGGCCTGATCTCCGAATTTTTTAAAACAATCTCATCAATAACCCCCCTCAGCCTGTATTTCTCCGATGAAAGCGTAA
Organism: Archaeoglobales archaeon; assembly: GCA_003662985.1. GTDB lineage: Archaea > Halobacteriota > Archaeoglobi > Archaeoglobales > Archaeoglobaceae > Archaeoglobus_A. The sequence continues at coordinate 7,911 of QMZD01000070.1, forward strand.
C
>QMZD01000071.1 GCA_003662985.1 Archaeoglobales archaeon
ATCATCATCGACCATCTCGAACGCTTCAGCCACAGCTTGGCCTTTTCCCTTGCCCGTCTGAATTTCAACCTTCACTCCCTTCGATTTTGCTATTTCTACGGTCTTATCGGTACTTCTTCCATCAATCACGAAAATTTTTTCAAATCCCTCCTGCCTGAATTCGTCGATCGTGCTGCCTATGTTCCTCTCTTCGTTTAGGGTTGGGATGACCACGCATACCCTGTCCTTTAAGTCGTGGATTGAGTCGCGCATTCCATTGCCCCACGCCAATCTATTTCACTTAAATCCTCACGATTCTAAAAAGGCTAAGAACGGGAGCTCCATCAACCTCTTCAAGACCTTTCTTATCTATTATAACCGAAGCACATAGGAGTTTTCCTTCTCTCCTTTTTACGTATTCGGAGACCTCTCTTATAGTCGATCCTGTTGAGATTATGTCGTCCACAGCCACACACTTTTTCCCCTCAACCTTGGCAAAGTTTTCACTCATGGCTCCAACCGTCTGGTGTTCACCCCTTTCCCATTTGAGTTTTCTCGGGTAGTAGATGCTGAGATCAGAATCAAGTTCCTCTGCCACCATCGTGGCAACAGGAATGCCACTTGTTGCTATCCCTATGACTACTTCAGGGGTTTCATCGATCTTTTCGATTATCATATCTGCAAGGGACTTTGCAACATTTCTAATTCTGTAAGGAGAGCTTGAGAGCGTTTTTAATTCAATATAAATGTCTGAAGGGGGAGTGATATCTTCCCTTGCCTTGGTGAGTAACCACAATGCTGTTTCTCTGGAGACGTTGAGTTCGTCTGCTATTTCGCCAGTTGTGAGTCCCCTCTCCTTCATTTTCTTAGCCTTCTCGATAAGGCCTTCAATCCGCCTCATTCTTCAAACCTCCTCACCTATCCTTAACTTATAATTTAAATAAATTTTAGATTGCCTAGTAATTTATTTTTTCAAAGTTATTAAATTTTATCTTTAATCCTTAGTCCCTAATCCTAACTAGATACACCTCACTTCCACAGACAGGGCAGATTCTGCCCTCATCCACCCTCCTTTTACAGCCCTTACAGATTCTCACCCATTTAAATTTCTTCGAGATACCTTTCTGTACAACAGAGTCGGTCTTTATTCCCAAAGATCTAGCCACATTCTGAATTGAATAATCATCTGTCACGATAACAGGCTCATTTCCCTCTCTTTTAATTTCAATAGCGAGGGCAAGCAGATCCAAGTCGGTTTCCGAGAGTTTGTAGATGTCACCGGTTTTCCTGGCAACCCTCTTTACCTTTTCAACGTCGCTACGATCTGGGTCTTTTACTCCTATATCAATGAGGGAAAGATAATTAACAGATTCATCATCTTTGATCTCTTTCAAAACCCTTGAGACGGTCAGCATGGAAGGATACAATCCCTTTCTCAAAAATATCGCACTTGAGTCTAAGATGTACACTTGCACAAAAAAATTACCCTGTAAAACTTAAAATAGTTTGTGAGGTTTTGGTTGGATAGAGGCGAGGTGGTAGTAATCGGAGAAGACAGAGCTAGAGGTGCGTACATACTTCTTTTAAGAAACGATGAGGATGGATGGATTTGGATTGGTAAAAGAAAGCTTTACTTCAAACAAGGATATTATATCTACTGCGGAAGTGCGATGAACAACCTTAAAAAGAGGATATCCAGACACTTCTCCTACGAGAAGAGATTGAGATGGCACATAGACTACATATCCATCAAAATGCAACCCCTCTTAGCCTTCGCCATAATTTCCGAGGAGAAAATCGAGTGTTGGCTTTCAAAGCTGATTGGGAAATTATTTGAGGCATTTGATGAATTTGGAGCTTCCGACTGTAGTTGCAGAACTCACCTTTTTTATTCTCCCTCTAACCCAATCCATAAACTAGAGACGCTACTAAGAGAGAACAGACTGAGCTTCACATTATATTATGAAATTCCAAATCCAGCTGGGAAAAGATTATTTAATTTAAGGTAGATATTTTTCTAGGAGGTGCTAAGTTGAGGAGCTACGAAGAACTACTTGAAAAAGCCTATGCAGAGATGCCTGAAGAGGTTACGAGGAGAGAGAGATTCGAGATACCGAGAGTTAAGGTGCAGAGAGAAGGTAACAGGACGATAATCAAAAACCTTGGACAGATAGCTAAAACTCTGAACAGATCGGAAGATCACCTTTACAAGTATATGGTCAAGTCTCTCGGAACGGCCGGAATCCTTGAGAGCGGAAGAGTTATACTCCAAGGAAAATTCACCGAGGATGAGGTTCAAAAAGAGCTAGACGGCTACGTGAAGGAATACGTTCTTTGCAGAGAATGCCAGTCTCCCGACACAGAGTTCAAGAAGGAGGAGAGAGTTCTTTTCGTAAAGTGCTTAGCTTGCGGAGCCAAACATCCTGTAAGAAATATCTGAAATTTCTGAACTTTACCCAACCTCTAAAGCTCATCCATCAACTCCAATCGGTGAGGGAATTGTTCAGGATGAAGATATACAGGATCCAAAGAGAGGTGCTGGTTGCAGTCTGCGATTCAGATCTAGTTGGGAACACCTACTCTTCTGGAGAGTACAGGATTGAGGTAAGGGAGGACTTCTACGGAAAAGAGGAAGTAGGAGAGGAGGAGGTTGCTGGAGCGCTAAAAAATGCGACCATAGCGAACATAACTGGCGAAAAAGCCGTAAAGCTTGCAATAAAAATGGGTATAATACAAAAGGATAACGTACTCAAAATAGGAGAGTGCTGGCACGCTCAGATGGTAACCCTTTGATGTCCCTCCCAACCTCTTAACCTCTCCTGTCTAACTACTCTAACCTTCAACCCTAATCCCTTACCCTTCTAAGACCCTTTAATCTTTTAATCCTTCAATCCTTTAATCCTTTAATCCCCTTCCTTTCAAATTTGTGAGTTCACAAAATCTAACAATAATATTTAAGTTCTCAAATTCTATTCTTAGTATGGATAGAATAATCGAGGAGGACTTCCTCGAAGAGATTGACAAAGCTATCTCACGACTCTCAGGAAAGAAATACGTAAACATCGATTTTAAGAATGCAGTTGTGATCGGCGATACCCACGGAGACTTTCTTTCTTTAAAAGCAATCCTTGAGAGGATTTCCAGAGAAGGAATAATATTCCTCGGAGATTATGGAGATAGGGGTCATTATGGAGTAGCAACCTATTACGAGATACTCAGACTCCTCAACGAGAGGGAGAACGTTGTTCTGCTTCGTGGAAACCATGAAAGTGACGCTGTCATACCCCATGAACTCCCAACACAGTTCAAAGCTTACTTCGAAAGTGATGCTCCTTTGAATAGATTAAGGGATTTTTGGGAGAAGCTTCCAATCTCGGCTGGAAGCGAAGATTATTGGTTCGTCCATGGAGGTGTTCCCACCGGAGGGAGGAAATACAGAGATGACTTCAGCGAAAGGGATGTTCTAAAGCCATCGGATGAGGATGCCGTAGAGATGCTTTGGAACGATCCTTGGGAAAGAGAGGAGAACGGCCATAACTATCTCAGAGGGGTTATGTACTTTTTCGGAAAGAAAACGACTAAGGCTTTTCTTAGAGAGTTAGGTTTCAAAGTAATAATCCGCTCTCATCAGCCAAATAAGATTCTGGTGGCTGAGCAGGATGGAATGGTTGTGACTGTGGGTTCATGCATGGAACCTTACAGGTTGAACGAGGCTGCTTTCCTCAGAATTGACCTTACAGAAAGAATAAAAAATGGCTATGATGTTGTGAAGAATTTCGGAGTTTTTATTTAGTTTTGTCTAACCGCTAAGCCCAACTGGCCAAACCTAACCGCTAAAACCAAAAAATCAACAAGCTTAAATTCAAGGATGAAGACTCTATTACGGTGATAAAATGCGTGTTACTGTTCTGGGTTGTGGAACCGTCGGTTCTACGGCTGTGATGATGCTTGATGCCTACGGTATTGATGAGATGAAGATAGGCGATATGAATGCTGAGTTTGCTGAAAAAATTGCAAACCAGCTTACATGCAACGCTAAAGCCATAAAATGCAATGCAAGAAATCCAGATGAATTGAAAGAGGTGATAAAGGGTTCTGATGTTGTTTTAAACTGCATTGGCCCATTCTACGAGTTCGGGCCACCGATACTCAAAGCTTCGATCGAGGAGGGAGTTAATTACGTCGATGTTTGCGATGATCTCGATGCGACAATAGAGCAGCTCAAGCTCTCAGATCTCGCAAAAGAAAAGGGTGTGAGTGCGTTAATAGGAATGGGCAGCTCACCTGGCCTAGCGAATTTGCTCGCAAAGTTCTGCGAGAACTTTATGGAGGTTGAGAGCGTAGACATCTATCACGCTCATGGCGGAGAAGAGACCGAGGGAGCCGCTGTCGTTAAGCACAGAATACATTCGATGAAGATGGATATTCCCGTTTTCATTGATGGAGAATTTAAAAACGTTAGACTCTTTGAGGAGAGCGGAAAAGCTTTGGAGGAGGTAGTGGAGTTTCCGGAGATCGGAACCTTTAATGTTTACGCCTACCCCCACCCTGAAACGATAACACTACCAAAATACATGAAAAATGTCAAGAGGGTCACCAATCTCGGCTTGGTTTTACCTCCCGAGTATGCAGAGCTGATCAAGACGATTGTAAAAATTGGAATGGCAGAGGAAAAGCCAATAAAAATAGGAGATCTGGAAATAGCTGCAATCGATTTTGCAGTTGCATTTATCCTATCAAAGAGGGAGGAACTGATTGAGAAGGCTGGAATGACGGAGCCTGTGGGAAGCTTGATGGTTGTGGTTGGCGGAAAAATGAACGGGAAGTCTGAGAAACTCTCCTTCGCCTTAAGCTCTAGAGGGCAAGGAATGGGAGAGGGCACTGGAATTCCCGCTGCAATAGGTGCAATTCTCATGGGAGAGGGCAAGATAACTGAGAAGGGAGTTTTGCCTCCTGAGGCATGTGTAAACCCAATGGATGTCTTCATGCTTGCCCAGAAGATGCTCAAATCTACTGGAAAAGGAGATCTGCCCCTAATCATTGAAAGGATTAAAGAAGACGGTACGAAAGAGAGAATCGATTATAGGAAGATCCTACCACTATGAAGTTATAAAGAGAATGAAAGTAATGGAGGTAAGAAGTAAAAAGAAATAAAAAAACGGAGGTAAGAAAATGGAGATTCCGAAGGTAACATACAAAAGGTTTGAGGATCCAGAAGCGAATCCCGACGCTTTGCCTGAGGGGATAAGCGAGGATTACATAATCGCAACCTACTACATGTCCTTTCCCAAGATGCTGAACATCTCGGATATCTCACAGATAATGGCAATCGAGCAAAGCACCGGTACATGGATTCCTGTGCCTGGCGAGTCACCGGAAGTGAGAAAGAAGCATGTTGCAAAGGTTATTGGAATATACGAAACCCCTGACTATGAATTTTTAATTCCAGATGAGGTCAGGTGGAGAAACTACATCGTGCAGATTGCCTTTCCCTACGATAACATAGGCAGCACGCTTTCAATGCTGTTCACGGCAGTAATAGGGAACATTTCGATGGCAGGAAAGGTCAAGCTTCTCGACCTTAAATTCCCCAAGAAGTACGTTGATGGGTTTAAAGGACCTAAATTCGGAATTGAGGGAGTTAGAAAGGTTCTTGGGGTTAAGGATAGGCCCCTTCTGAACAATATGATTAAGCCATGCACGGGCTTCCCTCCAGAACTTGGAGCCCAGCTCACCTATGAAGTGGCTAGAGGTGGAGTCGACATCGTCAAGGACGATGAACTTCTCGGAAATAGACCTTTCAATTTAGTTGAAGAGAGGGTCGTGAAATACATGGAGGCTATAGATAGGGCAAACGAGGAAAAAGGTGAGAAGACGCTTTATGCTGTAAGCATATCCGATGATATCCCACAGATTTTCGAGAATGCCGATAAAGCTATAGAGCTCGGAGCAAACTGCATCCTTGTGAACTATCTTGCCACCGGCTTGCCCGTTCTAAGAAAGCTTGCCGAAGATCCGAGCATCAAGGTTCCGATAATGGCACATATGGATTGCGCTGGAATTTACTACGAGTCCCACTATTCAGGCGTTAGATCCGATCTCATCTTAGGAAAGCTTCCTAGGCTTGCTGGGGCAGATATAGTCGTTTATCCTGCCCCTTACGGAAAGGCTTTCTTCCCAGAGGAGAAGTATCTTGCAGTTGCAAAGGCGTTAACCTATCCATTCTATGACATCAAACCTATCTTCCCGATGCCCTCAGGAGGTATAGTTCCATCGATAGTTCCAAAGCTTTTCAAGACTTTAGGAAAGGATTTCGTTGTTGCAGCAGGTGGTGGAATCCATGCTCATCCCGATGGCCCAGCAGCTGGAGCCAGAGCCTTTAGAGCTGCAATCGAGGCTGCAATGGAAGGAATTGACCTCAAGGCTTACGCAGAGACTAAGAACGTTCCCGAACTCGAGAGAGCTTTGAAGATGGAGACCAAATGATGATCATGATTAAAAATTAAGTTAGTCGAAAAGTTTTTTACTTTTCAGATAAAGGCTGAATTGGTGGTAAAATGTGTGAGTCAAAGGTGGTAACTATAAGGAATGGTGAAGAGGTTGTTTTGATGGAGGATGTTATTAGGATTGAGGTTGAAGGGGATAAGCTTAAGCTATTCGGGTTGCTTGGAGAGAGTTCTGAAATCAAAGGCAGAATTTCCGTCATGGACATGAAAACTCATAAAATATTGGTGGAGGAATGAAAATGGCAAAGGTAAAAATAGCAATAAATGGATACGGAACAATAGGGAAGAGGGTCGCCGATGCTATAAACATGCAGCCGGACATGGAGGTTGCAGGAGTCACAAAAACAAAACCCGACTTCGATGCAAAGATGGCAGTAAAAAAGGGATACAAACTTTATGCGGCAATTCCAGATAGAGTAAAGGTTTTTGAGGGAGCTGGAATTCCTATAGGTGGCACAATCGAGGATTTGCTCCAAGATGTCGACCTCGTTGTCGATTGTTCACCAAATAAAGTTGGGGCACAGAACAAACCCCTTTACGAAAAAGTTGGAGTTAAAGCTATTTTCCAAGGAGGAGAGAAGAAAGATGTGGCTGAAGTCTCCTTCAACGCGATAGCGAACTTTGAGAAGGCTGTTGGAAAGCAGTTCGTCAGAGTTGTGAGTTGTAACACAACAGGGCTGACGAGGCTGATTTACACGATCAAAAAGAACTATCCGATCAAAAAGGTAAGAGCCACGATGATCAGGAGGGTTGTGGATCCAAAGGAGGATAAAAAAGGCTTAGTCAATGGAATCGAACCCAATCCAATAAAGCTGCCTTCCCATCACGGCCCGGATGTTCAATCCGTGCTGCCTGACGTAAACATAATCACAACAGCATTTAAGGTTCCGACTACACTCATGCATGTCCATTCCGTTTCAATAGAATTTCAGAATTCAGTTAGTGAAGATGATGTGTTGAGGGCGTTATCAGAGGAGCCAAGAATTATGCTGATTAATTCAGCCGACGGATTTACATCAACTACGAGGATCATCGAATTTGCAAGGGAGCTTAGACTTCGCTATGATCTCTATGAGAACGCGGTATGGGCAGATTCAATCGGTATCGTCGATGGAGAACTTTACGTAACTCAAGCAATAAACCAGGAATCAATCGTTGTTCCTGAGAACATTGACGCTATTAGGGCGATGCTTGAGCTCAAAGACAAGGGTGAAAGCATAAAGGAGACGAACAAGAACCTTAAAATTGGAGTTTGATTAATTTAATTTAATAGGGTCCTTACCAAATCACATCTCAGCCAACCTTTGTAACTCCTTCTTTTCTCTAAAGCCCATAGCAACAACCACGCCAACCAGAAGGACATTCAGAGCTGCAAATTTTAACACAGATCTCC
>QMZD01000072.1 GCA_003662985.1 Archaeoglobales archaeon
GAATTTGATCCTTAGCTTCGTCTGGAACTTCCTGCAAAGTATCCCTAAGAACGCTTAAATGGATCGATGTGGCGTTCACAACTATTTCGTGCACCTTTGCCGGATCTTTTCCTGCCTGTTGTGCTATGGAAGCAATTTCTTCGCCGAAGCTTGCGTATCGTTTGTATTCGTCAACAGCCCTATTAACTCCCTCGACATCCCCCTTTTCTGCCGAGTGCATGACTCTATTCAGCCTTTTTTCCGCTACCTTCATTGCGATTTCAGCTGCTTTCTCTGGATTTAGAGAAGCCAAAGCTCTCAAAGCTTCCTGATTTCCTCTGATCGACATCTCTTTGGCTAAGGAAACCTTTTCTTTTGCCTCTTCGGGAACAACTTCCGTGACCTTATCTAAGACCTCCAAATGACGGGAGGTTGCTAAAGCAACGAGTTCAGACAATTTTTCCTTATCTTTCGCTGAGGGGATTACTTTGCTCACCTCTTCTAGCTCTTTCTGATAGTCTTCAAGAAGTTTCTCCACATACTCGGGCTTTCCTTTCTCTGCCATCACTTTTGCTTCGATTAATCTGAGTTCTGCATACTGCAAACGCTTCTCTACCTTTGCAACCTCGTCGAAGGTGAGGATCAGGGTGATGCTTTCAAATGCCCTTTTAATTCCGTACATCCATGAGTCCGGCGTTATTCCTGGGTCTGGTAGCTCTTGAGCAGCCGCACTTGAAATCAAGGTTAACAGGGCTAACGTTAAGGCTAAGGATGAAATAAATCCAGCCTTCATTTTCTGCACCTCCTCAATTTTATTTGTTTTTTGATCAAGTTAATTTAAAGATATCTGAACTTTCATGATGTCTATTCAAGCCACAAGGATCTAAAATGCCGAAAAAGATTGTTTCATGATTTGATGTAAAAAATTTAGGGTCTTCCCCACATCACCACTCTGATAACCTCTGAATAACCTTCTTTTCCCTAAATCCTAGCTTAAATGTAATCCCTGTCAAGAGGACAGAGAAACAAGCTCTCTTTTTAACTGGTTCGAAAGCATAGCAGTGCAAATCAAACTGAGGGCTTCTTTCCCCAGTTTTATTACGTCCTCTATTATGCTCCTCAAACTCTTTAGATTTAGCCTTAATCCTTCAAATAGCTTCTTAACCAACTTCATATATCTCTTCTTCTCCTTTTCAACGTTCTTCGAGTTGAATATGAAGAGAGGATAGCTTATCAAGCTTTCAAGTCTCTCAAACCTGAAATTTTTCTTCAGGATAATTAGAGGAATTACGCCGTATCTTATCCCAATCAGGTAGTTCTTGTATGGCGTAAGATCTCCTATCCATGATTATTGCATCTCCAAACTTGATTAAACCTCTTCTCTTCAGCATTTCAAGAATTAGAGGATAAATTCTGCTTTCATGCACGTTAGCTGAATAGACGTGGAAGAAAAGAGGTGTCAGAGTTCTGGAATCTATTAAGACCATCATCTTCATACCAAGAAAGAATCCCTTTGTTGAGAAGCCCCATTTGTATGGCTTATTCTCAAGATCTCTCCTTCTGAAAGTATTTAGATCGAGAGATACATCCGTCCAGTCCAATATTAGCAAAGAAGGTTTACTTCTTCTCTTTGAAACGTTAAGAATTGAGAAAATGAAGCTTATGAATTGATTCGATTAATTTTACTTTTTATTCTCTTTCTATTTTTGATTTCAAGTAAATTGATTGTGTCCTATCAGAAGAGGAGATGAATTAGTTGTTTGTTTTGGGTGTGGAGGTATGTGAATGGAGATTGATTTATAAGTTGGAGAAACACCATATATGGTTGTGATATCGGTCTTATCCCTAATTGAGAATCGAGGGTTCTATACTATTACCTACAGAGTTTTAATGGGTGATAGAATGAAGTACTGAAATGGATGGAGTAGTTTTAAGGATAGATATTGTAGATAGGATAAGTGTCGTTATTTTTTGGATTTTGAGGGAGAAATATAGGTCGATTTTGCATCGAAGAACTTGGTGAAGTAGAAAGGAGATTTGAGGAACTGAAAAAGTTCTTTTAATAAAGACATTATGAGGATTAAAATTCCATTATCATTTTAATAAATTTTGAAAAAAATTTAATATCCTGGCCTTTTACTGGCATCATTTACTAATTTACCACTTGAAGGTGAGGGCGATGATTGTTAAAAAATTATTCTACCACTTCAATGAGGACGATCATTTCTGTCAGGTTTATCACACCGACAAAGAGAGGTTCTATTCTGGCGTTGTTTTCATTCTAGCTGGGTTGAAAAACAAAGAGAGGGTAGCTGTCCTCGAGGACGAGGAGATAAGGGATTTTCTTAGTGAGTTCATTGACGTGGAAAGATGCATTGCAAAAGGTCAGCTTATTTTTTTAGATACAGATAGGTATTCAAAAAATGGATTTGACTGGAAAAAGCTGATTAGTGACCTTGAGAATCTGGAAGCGAATTCGGAGAAATTCAGGAGACTGAGAGTCCTCGTGAATTTTGGGCTACTTTATCCGGACCCAAAGGAAATCTTTGAGTATGAGCTGAAAATAGAAGAATGGAGGAAGGGCAAAGGTATTGTTTTCTGCATGTTTGATGGAGAGAAGTTCGATTACACAACTCTGACGAAAATCCTACTCATACATTCAAAAATCGTGGTCAGAGAGGGCGTTTTTGAGAACCTCATCCGTCATCCTCCTGAGATCTTTCTTGAAGGTGGTAAAATTGAGGAAGAAGTGTACTCGACCCTGCTCAAAAGATTAAAAGAGTTGTACGAGCTTAAGAAGGAGTTAGAGAGGATTCAAGAGCAGTACAAAGCAATCTACGACTTACTTCAGGACGGAGTTCTAATACTGAAGGACGAAATTCTCGTCGGGGCAAATCAAAGGAGCCTCGAAATGCTTAGATATGAACTAAAGGAAGTTTTAGGAAAGAAACTGTATGAGTTGTCCCCTCTGAAGCAACCGGATGGAAGAAAATCGATGGAGAAAACACTCGAAATGATAGATGCCGCAATGGAAAGGGGAGTACTCCTTTTCGAATGGAGGTTCCTGAGAGGGGATGGGAGTTTCATTGACGTAGAAATGTCCATTTCAAGGTTCAAGCTCAATGGAGAATTCCACTTCATCTGTCTTATGAGAGATGTAACGGAAAGAAAGAGGTTGGAAAAGAGGTTACAACTCTATAAAGAAGTATTCGAGAAATCTCCCAGCGGGATAGCAATCATAGACAAAGACGGCCGCTACATCCAACAGAATGAGGCACATAAAAAGCTTCTCGGATACACAGACGAGGATCTTCGTGGTAAAACACCTGAGATTCACATGGGAGAGCAGTTTTCTAGAGTCTTCAAGGAATTGATGGAGAAAGGTGTTTTCAGGGGTGAGATTGAGATTTTCAGAAAGGACGGAAGTAAGGTTTACGTTGACTTAACTGCATTTGCTCTAAAGAACGAGAAAGGTGACGTTGAATGCTACGTGGGCATAAAGAGAGATGTAACAGGGCAGAGAAAGCTTTTTGAAAAGTTAGAAAAGACAGAAAAAGAGCACAGACTAATTCTCGAGAATGCACAGGATATTGTCGTTACCATAAACGGGGATGGAAAAATAACCTACACGAATCCAGCAGTAGAAAGAATACTGGGTTTTACACCTGAGGAGGTCATTGGCAAACCTTTTTCCGAGTTCGTACATCCTGAAGACTTGGATTACATAAAGGGATTGTTTCACACCACTGAAAAAGAAAAACTACCGTCTGAGGTCGTATGCAGAGTCAGAACCAAAAATGGAGAATGGAAGTTGTTGGAGTCAAGGGGAATGCCGGTTATGGAAGACGGGGAGTTCATCAGAAGTATCTCGATACTGAGAGATATAACAGAATTGAAAAGGATAGAGAGACTTTTGAGGGTGATTAATGAGATAAACAACCTCATAGTTTACGAGAAAGATCCGAAAAGGTTGTTTGAAGAAGCCGTAAGACTCATAGCCAGTTTGAGGGATTACTCGGTCTGGATAGGATTCAAAGAAGGTGAGCACATTTTTCGAGTTACATCTCACCCCTCAACCTATCCAGATAAGATTTCAAGCGGCATACCATGCTTTAAGGAGGCAGAGAAGGGTGCAATGATTTTCAGAAAAGAAGAGAAGTCTGAAAAATGTCCGTTCCATGATCTATCTAATTTTTCAAGCCTAATCCTACCTATGAAAGTTGATGGGGAAACTCTCGGCTTCATGATAATCCATTCAGCCCTTAAATTCAACGAGGAAGAAATTAGACTCCTCCAAACTCTTTCAAACGATCTTGCGTTTGCCTACAAGGCAATTGAGCTCGAGCAGGCAAAATCAAAAGCTTACAAACAGATTGAAAAGAACATCGAGGAATTCGCAATCCTCGTGGATCAGATAAGAAATCCTTTGAGTATTATCTCAGGTACAGCTGAGATGAGAGTAGAGGACGAAGAAGCAAGGAAAGTAATTCTAGAAGGAGTTAGGAGGATAGAAGAACTCGTTAAAAAGCTTGACAAGGGCTGGCTCGAATCCGAAAATGTGAGAAAATTCCTGAAAAAGTACATGTAGGAATTTGTGGGGAAGCTAAATTTACAGTTTTTTGACTCTTATTTTCAATAACATCTTATTTCATCATCATAGGAAGCGCAAGAGTTTAATATTGATAAGACATTATGATGAATTTAAATAAATGATGAGGATTGGTGATGGATGAGATGGAGAAGAGAAATAAGAGAATACTGCTTGTTGACGATGATGAATTACTTAGGGGGATACTCGCGACGATGCTTTCCGATTATACTGTTATAGAAGCCGACAACGGGAAAACAGCCGTCGAGCTTTACAGGATACACAAGCCAGATCTGGTTCTGATGGACATAATTATGCCGGTAATGGACGGTGTTGCTGCCACAAAAGAGATTCTGAAAGAAGATCCTAGTGCAGTCATCCTTGCCATCACAGCATTTGGCACATTAAGGGGCAAGGAGATGATTGAAGCCGGGGCTAAAGAGCTTATATCAAAGCCTATCACGAGAAAAGGGCTTAACGAGGTAGTCGAGAAATATTTAAAAACCGAGAAAGTGTAGAATCATCAATATAGCTAACGCTTGGCCTTATGAATCCCGAGCTCGTAGAGGTCATACTTGAGGATTGGTTTAAAAGAGTTTCAAACGAGTTTCCTCCTGAAGTTACTGAACTGATTAGACCGACGTTAAGACGAACCCTTCTTAACCTTTTAACAGGAGAAAAGGGAGTTTTAGAAGTAGTAAGCGAAATTGACGAAGATTTGCTGAAAAAAGTTATAAAGAGCGGTTCAAGACCTGCTGATTTTATTAGAAGGGCTGAGATTCTGATGGAAATCCTGTCTTCCAGAGTCGACGAAACAACTTTTTCTAAGCTAGTACCAATTTTTGCGAGATTCCAAATAAAGTTTCTGGAAAAACTAATCGGGATTTATGAGGAGACAATTAAGGAGGAGATTACGGAAAGGAGGAGGGTCGAGAGGGCTCTGAGAGTTCTAAGCAGGGTGAATCAAGCCGTTCTCCAGGCTGAGGATGAGAAGGGATTGTTGGAGAGCGTTTGTAGGATTATCGTCAATGAAGGATACATCTACTCGTGGATCGGTTATGCTGAGAAGGATAAAACAGTTAGACCAATGGCAAGTGCAGGACTGAATGGCTATGCGAGCAGGATAGAGGTAACATGGGATGAGAGTGAGACAGGGATGGGTCCTACTGGTAGAGCGATAAGGGAGAGGATTCCATCAATCGCAAGGGATATCGCAACAGACAAGACATTCCAACCATGGAGAGAGGAGGCTTTGAAGAGAGGATACGCCTCTTCTATCGCCCTACCTTTGATTCACAAAGATGAGGTCTTCGGAGCGCTTAACGTTTATTCCGATGAGAAAGATGCATTCGATGAAGAAGAGAGTAGTCTGCTGAGGGAGGTTGCAGAAAACCTTGCCTATGGTATTGCAATGCTCCGGGAGAAAAAGGAAATGGAAAGGATAGAGAGACTGTATAAAACGCTTATAGAAAACACTGGAACGGGTATGATTCTACTCGATAAAGAAGGGAATATAATCTTTGTTAACGAAGAGGTGACGAGAGAAACTGGTTTTGCAAAGGAAGAGCTAATAGGAAGACATTTCATTGAATTACTAAGTGAAGATGAGAAGGAAAGTGTGCTGGGAAATTTCAAGCTGAGGCTGATCGACCCCGAGTCAGTTCCCAAAAGCTATGAAGTTAGATACATCGATGCTAAAGGTGAGATAAGGTATGGTTTAGTCACAATAACGCTACTCCATGAACAGTTCATAGTCTCCCTTATCGACGTTACCGAGCTTAAAAAGATAGAGAGAGAACTTAGAGTAAGTGAGAGCAGATACAAGACGATTTTCGACGCATCTCCCCTTGCCATTATTTTGACAGGAATTGATATGGCGATATACGATTGTAACGAAGCAGCTTTAAAACTCCTAAACCGGAGCAGAGAAGAAGTCGCCGGAAAGAAGTGGACAGATCTGGGTATTTTTGATGAGAAAGAACTTCCTTTGGTCATGGAGATATTCTATAAAAGATTGAAAGAAGGACGAAAACAAAAGTTGGAACCCTTTGAGATGAAGATTAAGGTTAGCGATGAGACTGGAACCATGGAGAGATGGCTGAGAATGTTCCTTGCCCCCCTTGAGGTGGCGAATAAGCCTTACGCTGTCCTGATTATAATAGAAGACATCACCGATATCAAGCTCAGTGAGAAGAAATTAGCGGATACTCTTGAACAACTCAAGATCCTTCGTTCCATCGATTTGGGTGTATTACAGGGGAGAAGCGTCGAGGATATGGTCGTTGAGGTCACTGGAGCTTTGAAGCAAAAAATTGGACATGAGTTGGTTTGCATCTCACCACTGAGCAGAGAAGTTGGTGAAGAAGGCATCTGCTCCCTCCTAAAAGACAGAAAAATGGTAGGTGAGCTGAGAAAGAGGAGAGGAAAAGATGGAATCGTGAAAGTTGAGAGTGTAGCCAAGCTTAGCGATCTCTTTCCACTTGAGATCGAACTTCTCAAAGCCGGGATGAGATGCTACATACTCATCCCGCTAACTGCAAGGGATGAAGAGGTGGGGTTGCTTTTGGTAGCTTCAAGAAAAAAGATATGTGAGGAGGACATTTACTTTATTAATCAGCTCGCTGGCCAGCTTGCCATAGCATTGCACGAGGCGTTGCTGTTCGAAGAGAAAAGGAAGGCTTTTGAACAGATCGAAGAGAACATCGAAGAGTTCGCGATTCTTGTTGACCACATTAGAAATCCGCTTGCAATAATTTCTGGTACCGCAGAACTTCACATAAAGGATGAGAATGTCAAAAGACTAATAGAGGAAGCTGTGAATAAAATCGAAGAAACAATCGCACGGCTCGACAGGGGCTGGTTGAGGTCTGAAGAGATAAGGAACTTTTTGAAGAGGTATTAGATCATTATCAAGACGGTTAATTTTACTTTGATTAGACCTGTCTCCCCAAATATTTTACCAAAAACGGGGATTGGTAAGTTCTGGCAAGATACAGCCATTCCTCTAAAGGTCGAAGTCGACCCTTACGACCACACAAGGGCAAGGGGATACATTTACAGGTTAGAGGATCGAGTAAAACTACTTGGACTTGGAGTATAGATAAGACGATAATCTCTTACTAATTTTTTAGAATTTTTACATCCTTCATACCTTCAACTACAGCTGTTTCCCCCTCTTTAAGTTCGATCTCAGATAGTTCTTCAACATTTTTAAGCTTTCCAGCTTTTTTAGTCATCATCTAACGATCCTCCATTAAACAATAACCGGAA
>QMZD01000073.1 GCA_003662985.1 Archaeoglobales archaeon
GCAAAAGTGCTGAACCTAGATATGGAGTAGGCTATAACCTTTAGCATCAGATAGAGAGCTATTGAGAGAGCAAAAGGTTTCAGAGGTAGTGTATACCTGTGCAAGCCAAAGAGAATGTAAGCTAGAAGGAATGAATAGATTGCTATAAGCATGTCCGTTTGAATTACGATTATGACCCTACCAGTAATTGAGCTCTGAAAGCTCGTGAAGAAGTAGAGGATTCCAAAAAAGAACGTCAGAGCAACGATTTTTGTAAACTCACCCCTCAATCAAATCACCCCTCACGGATTTGTAGGAATTATAAGCCTCGATGAACTCCTTCCGATCGGCATCTCTAAGACCGTACTTGGAGAGTTCGAAGAGCTTTAGAAGCTTTCTTCCTTCTGGCTTTTCCCTTCCATTGAGGATTTTGAACATCTTCAGAATCTCTCTCGCTGTATAATCGCTCAGATCTATCCCTCCCGTTTTTTCAAGATTTTTGACGAGTTCGGAGAATATGGATATAATCGCCTCTCTATAATTCATTATTCTTATCTCTATCTCCTCTCTCTCAATCACTCCCTTCTCTCCAACTCTCTCAGCCAAAATCTTGTGTGTTCCAGGCTCTTCAAAGGCTATAGTTATCTCAAGCCCTTTTTCATGGCTTCCAACAGCATGTCCGTCGATAAAAACCCTCAATATACCTTCTCCAAGATTTTTAACTCTCATCTTGATTTCCTCGTCTACATCCCAGATCAATGGTAGATCTTCCTCCTCCCTCTCAACTTCAAATACTATGTAGCTCGCCGTTAGCTTCCTGTACTTTTTAATAAGGACGTAGGCGATAAAAGGAATGAGAATGGAGAAAATAAGAAAAGGAAATGTGGATGTTTTAAATTCCTTTTCTGAAGGGAGATACCTTTCATTCCCCTCAAATACCGCCTTAGTGGCAGATGGCGGTTCATCGTAGACGAATACTGCCAATCCCGCATTGTTCGTCTCAACTGCTCTATCCCCTATTTTTATTACACCAAATGCTGGGATGCTTTTTCCCTTCTCCCTCAGCAAGACGTAGATGTAAGTTTTATCGTTTTCCTTTTTTACCGAAACGTCCATTTCAGTTTCAGCCCTAACGGATAGATTAATCGTATCCTCAAATCCAACTCCTTCAATTGTAAAATTAACTGGAACTCTCCCTAAATCAAAATTTTCTGGAATCTTATCTTTTGCAATAAAGGATCCCGAATTATCGGCAACTGCTTCTGCCACAAAGTCATCCCTCGAAAATCTGATTACCGCTCCCCCAAAGGGTTCACCCTTGAAGAATATCTTCCCAGAAGATGTCCACTCTCTTCCCTTTACAGCCGTCTTGTTGTCAAGTAAAAGCTCTATTCTACCAACATCAACGAATCTACTTTCTGAGAGTGGCATGATGAACTCAGAACCCAGATATTCTATTGAAACATGATGCCTACCTTCTTCCTCGATTTCAAGGGTGAAATAAAAAACCCCGTTTTCATCGGATTTCGTTTTCGCAATAATCTTGCCATCGACTCTCAAAAAAATGTCGGCATCGCTTATGGCAGTTCCATTAAAATCCACTATCTTTCCCCTTAATTTAAAGGGGATTCCGGCTGCCATCTTCGCAGGAATGTTGACCCTTATCTCAGGTGGACTGTAGATCTTGATTATCGGATCGCTCCATGACTCCTTGAATCTTAGGCTCCCAACATAGTGAGCTACCACATGATATTTTCCAGAGACATCAGGAACCTTCACCCTGCCCTCAAACTTCCCCCTATTAAGCTTTAAAACACCTAACAAGAATCCAGTTTCATTCTTCGTTTTCTTTATGCTGATTTCAACGTAGCCGCCATAGATTGGTAATCCATCCTTTGTTGTCACGATACCTTTAACCGTGAAATTGCTCCCTTTCGTAGCAGTTGGATCAGCGTACGTTATCTCAGTAACAGTTGGAACCATGTTTTCAGGAGAAGGAGTGGGATCTATCTCTACCCATCCCTTGCTGAACTTTACCTCAGCCCATACATGGGCTTGAGAGGCCATAACCGTCTGATTGTCCGGAATTGGCCTAGCGATGTATCCGAAAACTGCTCTGGCAGGAATGCCAAGAGATCTTACCAGAGCTACGTATGAGGTTGCGAATTCCTTGCATATACCTTTTTTATGCTCAAATAGGAAGTATGTTACCGGCTCAACGTCTTCCGGAGGGGGTTGATAGTTCGGATCGTATTCATAGTTTTCCTCAAGATATTCCTTTACTGCTATTACTCTCTCGTAATCCGTGATCGCATCTACCGTGATCTCCTCTGCCAGAGACCTTATCCTCTTCAGATCTTCATCCGAGAAATGAAGCTGGGTGTAATAAGAGTTCTCTTCGATCATCCCCGGATCTTCAACCTTCCAGGCTGTAGAGTATGCGTCATAAGGTTTGCTCAAATTGTATTCGATCAGATAAGCTCCAGTTTTCCTGTCAAACTTCGCTGGAGCTGTCACATAGGCAGTATCTTTGGCAACTGGGATGTGCCGGGAAAACTCACTTACAGGAGTAATACGATACTTCGTAACGTGACCGCTTGGATTTACTGCAGGGGTCTCTCCGTAATTTCCCTCCTCCTCTGTCCACTTTCCATTCCTGTATTCAGCTGCCGTGAAAAGGCGAAGCTTATTTGTGTACTTATTAAGACCTTCAACGAAAAATATCGGAACCTGTGGGGGGTCAAAACCTTCATGGAGGTTTGCAATTGAGTCGCTTACCGAGACTTTAATGTTTCTGTAAGGCTTGACTTTCTGAACATCCGGCGGAATGACCTCGGTGGGAGTTATTTCCTCTGCCCCAATACCAATGAACCCGCTCAGACCAGTATTACTGAAATCAAGGGATGACACGAAGTTGAGGAGAAAGGAGAGAGCTACCAGAATAAGGACTAGAGAAATTAACTTTTTTACCGCCTCCAGCAATTCTTCTCTCACTTTGAGGAAATTTCTGTTCAATAAATATCTATTTTTCGCTTCTAGGGATGATGATAATGCTTCAGGCGTCTATTTTTTATTCTCCCAGCCCAATTTGATTTGATGATATGCATCTGCCTTGTCAACACCTATGACAAACTCAAGCTGCATGAGATACACCTGAGAACTATAGCCAGAGCTGCTCCAATTTGCTATGCCTACGATTTCCATCTTGCCCTTTTGGATTTCCCTTTCTGGAGGAGCGAAGAGGAGATGATCGAGACCATAGCAGAATACACAACAATTGGCGAAGGTGGTAGGTTCGCAAAAAAGCTGCTCGAAAAAGGGAAAATTCATCTGATAGACAAGATTCCCGCCTATTTTGGTGTGGTTGTTGCCACCACCTCCAAGCCAGAAAATGGAAGGGGGCTTGAGATGGACGACTTGAGAAAACTTTTAAAAGAGGCTTCGGTAACCTTTCTTATAGGCCTCGGTAGAAGGGGGTTACCCAGGGAAATGGTGAAAAAGTCTAGGTACCAGCTGGATGTTACGTGGAAAGGTGTTAGCCTTGAAACTTGCTGTGCGATAGGTGTTATTTCATCCACAGCCTACTGGCTCAGCAGGTGATTGTGGCTAGAAATAGGAGATGGGTGATCAAATGGAGGACATTAGATTCTGCCCGGAGCACGGATACTACCGCGGAATTAAATGTGAGATCTGCAACTTTAAAGGAGAGATAATTTTAGATAAAGAAAGGGTTGAGAAGCTGGGAAGGTTCGTTTCCGGAGTCCTAAGGCATTTTCCACAAAAATTCAATCTTAAAATGGACGAAAACGGATGGGTTGATTTCGAGGAACTCTCGAGGATTGTGTCAAGGAAGTACAGATGGGCAAACAAGTGGCTTCTCAAGGCTATGGTTTATTCTGATAAGAAAGGGAGATATGAGCTATCAGATGATAAGATAAGAGCAAGATACGGGCATAGTGTCGATGTAGAACTTAATGATTACGAGCTGGCTGATGATGACTTGCTTTACTATGGCACCAGCGAGGAAGAGGCACATAGATTACTCGAGATAGGAATAAAGCCGGTAAACCAGAAATTCGTCCATCTATCAACGACGATAGAGAAAGGGATAGAGGTTGCTATACTGAGGACAGATGACCCGATTATCCTCGTGATAGATGCAAAGAGAGCCAGAGAGAAAGGCATCAGATTTCTGAAAGCAAACGAGTTTATAGTGCTTTCCGATGAAATTCCGCCCGAGTTCATAAGATTGCTAGAGACCTAGCTGAGTTTTTTACAGGAATCGAAGACTAAAAAAATCATTTGAAGACTAAAAATCATCTTATGAATAATAGAAAGCAGGAACCTTTGTAGTATTTTCAAAGAGAAATGTAGTCCCACTCACATTTATATAAACGTTAACACATCTACCTAGCTCTATTCCAGGAAAATACTTTGTTCCATTTTCACTCTCAAAATAGATTCTAAATGTTGCCTCATCGAGATCAACTTTCGTGAATTCAATTTCTGAGTCGGTTATGTTTGCGAGTTCATCTCTTATCGGCATGGCCCCAAAAAGGAAGAACTGAATTTTCCTAAGAGGATCCACATCATAAAGCATTTTAATCTCAACAGCCTCTCCTTCAACCGTTACAAAGACTTCTTTGATTTTTAAATCGAGGTTTTGAGCATTAGCTACGGATATGAAGGAAAGGAGAATGAGAAGTGATAAAATACCTTTGAGTGATTGCATGCCTCATCATAAGATTTGGAGAATATAAACTTTGCCATCTTAAGTTTTACTATTTAAGCTAAGTTATAAAAATTATGCCTAAATTATTCTACCGCAACACTTATTTAGAAGTTTAGGTTATTATTTAATGGGGTGCCGCCTGCAGTAACAGCTATTCCCGCCGTCACCGTAATAATAGCTATTATCTGGCACCCCTGAAACCCACCTTACCCCGTTACCAAAAAATTTTATAAGTTCCAGTTTTTGTCCAACTCAAATGATAGACGAGATAAACACAAAAATCAGTGAATACATATCATATTTTGTTAATACTCACGAAAGCACCAAAAACCACAAAAACTACTGGAGAGAGCCTATTGTAGCTTTTGCAGATGCAAGTGATCCTCTGTTTTCAAGATTGAAAAAAGTTGTATCGCCGGAACATTTTCTTCCATCCGAGATACTGAGAAATTGTGAAAGTGTTATAGTGTACTTTATCCCTTTCAAAGGTGATGTTGTCCAAAGCAATTCCAAGGGTTTACGCTCATCGAAGGAGTGGGCTGAGGCATATATCTTAACAAATCAGTTGATCGTGAGGCTGAATCGTTTTTTGTCAGAAAAAATTCAGAACATGGGATTTGAGACGGTCGAAATCCCCCCAACCCATAATTTTGATGAGGAGAAATTGATAAGCTACTGGTCACATAAGCATGTAGCCTACATAGCCGGACTCGGAAAATTCGGTTTACATAAGATGATTATAACAGAAAAAGGATGCTGTGGAAGTCTTGGGAGTATCGTGACTGATTTAAAACTACAGCCAACAGACAGGCCAAAGAATGAGTTCTGTTTGTATTTTTATAATCAAAGCTGTGCAGAATGCGTTGAAAAATGCCCTTTTGGAGCTCTTGGGATTGATGACTTTGACAGGAAAAAGTGTTACCAAGTCTGTCTTTCCAATGCGGAACTGCATTCAAAAATAGGTTATGCAGATGTGTGTGGAAAGTGTTCATCTAATGTGCCCTGCTCACTGAAAAATCCCGTGAGAGAAGATCGAGAAAAATTAGATGGGCGGAAAGTTAGGAAGTAAATTTAAAATATTTACAATAATTCTTATACGTGGCGTATTGTCTCATAAATTTGAGCATTTTGCAAGGGAAAAGCTGAAAGAAAAATAATCCACAAGATACCGTAAAATCCACCGAAGAAAATTAAACCGGCTGCTAACTGAAGTGCTTGTGGAGTAGAGTTTAAACCAGAGTTGTAAAGAAAAGAGCCAGCAATCATAAAAGCCGAGAAAACGGTTAAAGCTGGCTGGTAATTTCTTAGATGTTCAAGGAAAGATTCTGCCTTCAAACAGAACGTGCAATTTTGGATTTATGAGCTGTTGGAGGAAGTATTTCCCAGTTAGCAAGGATAAGGTTGTGGAAATGCTCAAAAGAGCTAAAGCATGAATATTGCCCCATCTGCAAGGCTAAGGTTGAATATGTCAGGTTGATAACTCTTGATCAGGTTGTTAAGCGGCGGCGTCTCCTTGTGTTGTGGTATTTTGATAGAAAGATGAATATCGAAGTTTGGAGGGATTTAGCAATTGAGAAAAGCATGCCCGGAGCCGGATCATAACTAAAGGTATAATGCCGAAAGCTTTTTATTACTGAAAACTGTAACAAGAGTATGGATTACGACTTCCACAAACACACAATAGAGCTGAACAGGGAGATGAACAGGGTCAGAGAAGGCGATTTTCCCGAAGAAAATAAGGATCTGCTTATCAAATTCGCTAAGGAGCTACAGGTCGAGGGTATTAAAGCAGCAAGGATCATCCGATACCTCAAGACCCTAAGGATCGTCCAGCAGTGGAAGAGGAAACTATTCACGGAGTGGACAGTTGACGACCTCAAGGACGTTGTATTTGAGATCGAGAACAACGGTTACAAGGTTCAGACCATAAACGAGTTCAGGAAGGGGCTGAGGAAATTCTTCAAGTGGTTGAAGGGCAAGAACTGGGAAGGTCTTGAGGTCGTGAGGGGAGAGAGGAAGGATAAAAGGAAACCTGACGTTCTCACAGAGGAGGAGATAAGCAGGATGATAGAGGCTGCAATCAATCCGAGGGACCAAACAATCATAGCCGTAGGATACGAAGCTGGTCTAAGGATAGGTGAGCTCGCCACATTGACTTGGGGGAACGTAACCTGGACTGAATGGGGGGCAAGGATCAAGGTTCATGGCAAGACCGGCGAAAGGGTGATCCCAATCGTCATGGCTGCAAGCTACCTTAAGAAGTGGATGATCGACCATCCGTATTACGACCTGAGAACCAACACCATAGATCCGGATGCCTTGGTCTTCGTGAGATTCAACGGGAAGGGTGCTGGAAAACCGCTAACGTATAACATGTACTCAAAGATCATCAAGCAGGCTGCAAGGAAGGCGGGAATAAAAAAGAGAGTTTATCCTCACATCCTGAGACATTCAAGGGCCATCGTTCTAGCGAATAAGCTAACCGAGCACCAAATGAACATTTACTTCGGATGGGTTCAGGGGAGCGATATGCCCTCCATCTACGTCCACCTTAGCGGGAGAGACATTGAAGGAGCAATAAAGGAGGTTTACGGCCTTGAAGATAAGGAGGAGGATAAAACTCTCAAGCCTGTAAAGTGTCCCCGATGTGCTGAACTGAATACTCCTTATTCTCGATTCTGTCATAAATGCGGTTTACCGCTGGATGAGAAAGAGAGGCTGAAAGCCCAGCTTGAGGAGGCTAAGCTAGTACCTGAGAAGATGACAAAGATCCTGGAAGATCCCAAGCTGAGAGAGGAGTTCAAGGCTGCCATCATGCTGGCTGAAGCTCTGGAGGACAATCCGGAAGGAATGAAGAAGCTGAACGAGTTGATTGAAGAAATGCTGAAATGAGTTTAAGTTCCGATATAGTTAAATAGGTGACCTGCTATATCACATATTGTGGCAAAGCTCAGATACCACCTGAAGAGGATCTTCCCAGAAGGGGACATCATGGAAATAAAGATATGGGAAGTCCCAAA
>QMZD01000074.1 GCA_003662985.1 Archaeoglobales archaeon
ATCATACTTTATTTCTTGAATTGGGTAAAGTTCGAATCTTCTAACACCTTCCTGGCTTCTGAGAGAACATTTTTCCAAACTTACACTCTCTAAGGAATGGTAATCTTCAGCAAAAATCAATGCGAAGAGGTTGTAACCGCCTGTGGTAACAAAGAACTTGATGATCCTCGGACAATCCTTGAACCTTTCAAACAACTTCTCCAATGCCTCTGCACTTTCAAGCTCCATTGCGATCAGAGCGGTTATAATTTTCAGTTTCTCAGTATTTAAAAGAGGTTTGATTTTTATCAAGTCTTTAGCAACCAGTTTATCCACCCTCTTCTTCGCACCCATTGAAGAAAGGCCTATCGCCTCACCGATCTCGGATAACGTGGCCCTACCGTCGCGCTGGAGAACGGCTATGATCTTTCTGTCTCTTGTATCCATGATTCTGATAAAATCTTCAGAGTTTAAAAAGTTTAAGTTAAAAATTGTTCTAGACTTTTAAGTTTAATATGTAATTTTAATATAAACCTAAACCTACTTCTCAATTCACCCCAGTATACCATTCCCTCGAGAAATTTCTCCCAAATAACTACTCCCTATCGCAACCTGTCTGCGAAAGCCTTTTCATGTCTACACAGGCAATTTGAGTCCCAAGCCTGCCTCAATCATTTTCCAGCCCATATACACCATTACCACAATGAAAACATACCTTAATTTCCTCGCAGGAAGTCTGTGTGCTGTCCTTGCACCAACCTGAGCCATAAGAACGCTCGTTACCGCAAGTAAGATCCACGATTCTAGATTTACGTATCCAATGAGATGTCCAATCGGCGAGGTTAGAGGTACTCCAGCTCTTAGTCCATTGTAGATGTAACCGGCAACACCTCCAAGGCTTGTGAATATCATCAGGGCCGTTGACGTTCCAACCGCAAGATGGATTCCAAAAGATAATGCCACTACCATCACAGGAACCATCAGGACTCCACCTCCAATCCCTATTATGCCTGTCACGATTCCAAGTGGAAAACCCCATGCAGCCCACAATAGTGGGTTGTCAGCCGGTTTCCTGCCGGTCTCCTCAGGGGGTTTTGCTGTGAGCATTCTAATTGCCCCTCCGATTACCGCAAGCCCGAAGATTATCCTCAGGATGTACTTCGGTGTTAATGCAGCAATACTTGAGCCTATAACAGCTCCAATAGCTCCCGTAATCCCAAGAACGATTGCCGCTTTCCACCAAACGAATCCCTTTCTCGAGTGCGCAAAAGCTCCACTTGCCGCAGTTGGAAATACGACGAGCAGGTTTGTCCCGAAAGCCACCATCGTTGCGGTCGCTGGGTCGATACCCATTGAAGTATAAACGAAGTACTGCACTGGGATCATGATGAAGCACCCACCTACTCCGAGTAAACCACTCGCAAAGCCGACACCCAACCCAGTTACCAAGAGAATTATGGCAGCCTGAATGAAGCCCATCATCTCAAATCACCTCTTATAAACCACTCTATGCATGCAACACTTGTAAAGATCGATAGGATGGATTTTAGACCAGAAATCTTACCTACTCTTCGGTAGCTAAGTTCTCCTATCTTTACAATTTTCGCAAAAACTTCTGTCCACTTCCTATCTCCAGCCGCTACAGCAACAACGATCATTATCGGGCGCTGGGCTTCTGGAATACTCTCAAGTGTCATAACGAGCACCTTTTCACTTTCGTTCAATTTATATGATAAACGATATTTATAGTTTTGGTTTAAAAAGTAAACAAAAGTGAGTTATGCCAAGACAAGAAAAGCTCCACTACTTACATTGCTCATGTTTGAAATTGAATCGTCGTAAGAAAGTAGGGTTAAAAATTCTTTTAAGCGATTCTTTTAACCTCCTTCCAATCTATTTCCCTAAATCTCCTTTCAAACCATTTTTTTAAGGCAATATAACTGTTTCTCACAATAATTCCCCTGAAACCCTGCATATAATCTTTTATTATCGAATCTAAATGTCTAAGATTGTGTTCAGCGCATTTTCTCAGAATTTCATAGTGTAGAATTTTCATTTCTTCAAATCTGAAAAATTTCTCGTTTCTGAGGGCTGAGGTTTCCATTGGAATGAAGAAGAGAGGAACGATTAAAGATCTGAACCTCCTAACCCTATCGAGTAGATCAAGGGTTTCGGCAAGATCCTCTTCATTTTCACCAGGAAGCCCCATGACAAGGGTCACGGCAGGAATCCAGTTGTTTTCCTCCATAATCTCGAAAGCTTGAACCACGACCTCTTTCCAATCTTCTGGCTTAAACGGATAGGGCTTTGCCTGCATATATTTAGCTATAAGCCTCGAACTGCCAGTTTCCATTCCCGTTTGAACCCCAACAAAATCTGAAGCTATGATTTCAGTTACTTTTTCTACGAGTTCCGGGTTAGCAGCAACGGAAGCAAATGAGCAGTGGCTTATCCCTATGTTTTTGGTAAGCTCTCTAACCTTCCTGAAAAGGGTTACAACCTTTTCCTCATTAGGCGTTAACCTTGAGCCGTACATTAAAACATCTTCGGAATGTAGGATCACCCCATTCGTACCATTCTTTAGATTTACCTTCACTTCCTCCAATATCTTATTTAAAGGAATGTCCTGTCTTTTCAGTCCGGTCGTTGAGCAAAATCTGCAACCTCTCCCACAGCCCCTTGAGATTTCAACCAGACCATTTATCGAGGCGTTTTTTATTGTGGGAATTTCATCAACATTTGGACTCTTTACCACGATCTTTTTCGGAAGTCTTTCCCCACTAACTGCCCTTCTAAAAATGTCCAAAGCTACTGATTCCGCTTCTCCCACAACTATACAGTCAACGTTGAAGTTTTCCAACTCGAGCTGCCAAGATCCCGCTCCTCCTACGATTATCTTGCAGTCGTATTTCCTTATCCTTCTGATGAGGTCAAGAAATTCGATCCTCGTTGTCGGGGTGCCGTTCACAAGGGAGGCAAATGTAACACTCACTGGTCCATAGCCGAGCGGATCCATTACGGAAATTCCAACCACCTTTGCCCCATCTAGATACTCCTCAATATCAAAGGGATGGACTGTAAGAACGTCAAAATGATCGTTGAGAATGGCTTCTATCTTTCTAAGGCCATAAGGAGCAAATTTGACGATTCCATTTTTGGTCTTAACCTTAGGATAGAAAAGGCTTCTTACCAAAAAGGATGGGATTATTTCCTGAGGTGTACATGTTCCAAAACCCAAAAACTCTTTTCCATGATGATTACTCATCTCTGTCGCAGGAGCCGTAAGGATTATTCGCTCTTGTGCCAGGTTTCCACCCCCACTTAGTCATATGCTCGAATTTTAATATATATTTCATATTATAAACTAACTCTGCTGGTAAAATTCTAAAATAAATATATTTTCTCAGATCATTTAACTTTTTTGTTTGAATTTTAAATCCTTAACCCAAAAATTGTAGAAATAACAAAAAAATTATTGGTAGTATTTTTAGTTTTACAACTTCCCTAAGGGATCTGAAAGATAGTTATAAAATTTAATAAAAATAAAAATAAAAAATTAATATTCTTTCAATATATCCGTAAATCCAAGTTTCATGTCGAAGTGGAAGTAAATCGTCGTTAAGATTTCTCCAATCTTTATCTTATGCACCGGATCGATCTCAGAAGGTGAGTCGTAGGTGAGAGAGGCAGTTCCACCATAAATTACCTTCTCTCCATTTGCGTTTGAGTGAAAGTCGATGTCAGCATACCATTTTACAAGTTGGGTTACTCCTCCTTTACCGTTTATCGGTGGTAAATGCCTCACTGACAGCAGGGTTGTGGGCTTAGGTAGGATAGCTGAAATAAAATCGTAGGATGCTTTATAATTCGGTTTCATTGTGAAAGTTACGAGCCTTTTTCCCGAGGGCCTTTCGAGTATGCCTTGAACCAAATCATATTCTTTTTTCAACTCTATCTTGGCAAGCTTTTTGGGAGCACCTGCTATCTCTCTGCCCGCTGCAAGTGCGGCATCGTTGGTTACGTAAATGTAAGGGATGTAGTACCCCATCTCTCCCTGAGTATCCTGAACTTGGATGACCGAGAGAAATTCATGATATTCGCCTACAGTGCTGAATGGATAGTGGGCTATCCATATCCCTCCTTGAGCCGGATCGCTAAACGGACTCAAACCCTCGGGTAGAAGATCACTCACATCTCCTTCAATAGTGAAGAACGCTGTCATCCCTTCACAATTCCTATACTCTATCTCCCCCTCCACATCATAGAGGGGTGAATCAAAGGGGATTCCCTTCACCATTCCAAACACCTCCTAAACTAAAATTTTAACCAATTTTAAACTAGAGATTACCCATCCTCCTCATATCCCGCTATATCCCATTTCTATTCATATCTCCTTGAAATGTCTTCCACATCGTAATAATCCTTTTCGTAGTTCGAAATTACATCATCGGCTGCATCAAAACTCAAAACTTCGATGGTTCCATCCTCTATCAACAAAGCTCTAGCATCTCTGAAGAGTTTTTCTACAATAAAATCGGAACTCAATCCATACGCCCCGAAAATCTGTAAAGCTTCGTTTGCAACCTCAAAGGCTACCTTCTTGGCATAGATCTGTGCTGCTCTGGCGTGCCTCGGAAATGCGTCGAAGGTTTTCTCCACAAGAATTTTCCTGTGAACATACTCCATCGTTTTTCTGACAAAGTAGCGAGCAGTTTCCACCTTTTCAAACATCTCATAGAGCTTCAGCTTGATGTTTTTATGCTTAACAAGGGGTTTTCCTCCCTGCTCTCTCTGTCTGGCATAGGTTAAAGCCTCCTCGAATGCTGCTCTGGCAAGACCGACGGCAAAAGCCCCCATTCCACAGCTTGTCAGACAAAGAAGTTGGTCAAAAAAGATTCCGTAAAAGGGAGTTGGAGCCACAACAACGTAATGCTCGGGAATCCAAACGTTATCGAAAAAGAGCTCTCCTTGTGGATCGTCTCTCATTCCCATCATGTCTGCAACCTTTCCTTTCCTTACTCCTTCTGCATCCAGCGGAACTATGCAGAAGATTCCGTCATAGATTGCTTTTCCATCCTTTACCTGAGCGTGAAGGCCGCAATGGGTTGCAACCGGGGCAGATGAAACCCATGCAGATTTTTGCCCTTTCAAAACCCATCCGTCCCCATCTTCCTGGGCAATAACGTTGCCCCTTCCAAATTTGTCAGCCTCCTCATCTCTGAAGCATAACAAATAATCGCTTCCGTGTTCCGGCTCGGTGACAGCCCAGCATCCGTGATATCTGCATTCTTCATCCTCCAACCAGGGTTTTACGAGGTCTTCAACAAGCTCGTCAGGACCAAAGAGCAACGCATTAACGAAAGGTATCTGATCGACACCTATCGCTGTAGCAAACCCAAGACTTCCCCAACCCAGCTCCTCCATGATTATGTACCTATCCAGAGCCGTCAGATCCAAACCTCCGAATTCAGGAGGTACGTGGATTTTGTGATAAGAGAGTTTTTTCATCTTTTTCATCACTTCGAAATAGGGTGAATCTCTTTTAATCCTCTCTTCTGGAGGTATTCTATCGAGTTCTATCGATGCTGGTCTTATAACTTCAGCCGCAAATCTGTGGACTTCCTCCTTCAAAATCCTATCTTCTTCAGAAAGTTCATCCAGATCGGGATACCTCATAGAACCACCAGATTTTGAATCAATCTTAATTTTGAAATTAATTAATTTAGAACATAAGAACATATATTAACTTTATCTAGCTCTATCTAACTTTATCCACCCCAAATCTAGAGTTAGCGTCGATCAAAGAACATCTGGATACCAATTAAATTCAGTTAGACCGTATCTCTGGATCTATCGGTGGTTTAGCCAACTATCCAGCCAACTATCCTCTAAAAAGAACAAAGGAGAATAAAAGAGGATAAAGATTAATAACTTGTTAAATTAAAAAACATGAGATGAGAGGTAATTCAAGAAGCTCAAAAAATAAAAATAATTTAAAGGATATTCATAAAGCTGACATACCCGATCCTTATTTTGAAAAAAGATTGAGGCTAATGAACAGATTAAAAGATGAGCTCAATCTGAGTGAGAGAGTCTACAAGGCCATGTTAAAAGTCCCAAGACATCTTTTCGTGCCCTTCAACTATAGAGACGATGCCTATGCGGACACACCCCTACCTATAGGAAAGGATCAAACGATCAGCGCACCCCACATGGTTGCGATAATGTGTGAACTCCTCGATCTCAAAGAAGGACATAAAGTCTTAGAAGTTGGAACGGGAAGAGGATATCATGCTGCTGTTGTGGCGGAACTCATTGGTAAAAAGGGGAAAGTTATCACAGTAGAGAGGATAGAGGAACTTGCAAGAAAGGCGAGAGAAGTTCTTGAATCTCTCGGTTACACGAATGTTAGAGTTGTGGTAGGAGATGGAAGTAAGGGATTCGAGGAGGAGGCTCCATACGACAGAATTTTCGTCACAGCCTCAGCACCAGATGTTCCAAAACCTTTAATCGATCAGCTTAAGCTAGGGGGAAAGATAGTCCTGCCGATTGGAAATTTCATGCAAAACCTGGTTATCGTAGAGAAAGATGAAGGTGGGGAGATAAAAAAGAAACCATGGGGTGCCGTGAGATTCGTTCCCTTGGTTGGAGAATATGGTTTCTAGGGGGGATTAGTGGGGAATTGAAGCATGAGTAACCCATACTGAGAATTTAGATGTAAAGACCCCACCAACAAATTTTAAAAACCCTAGCCTCATAATTTACAAGGAAAAAAATTTATATCCAGAGGCTATTGTCTTTAAGACTGGAAAAACTTCTGGGCTCGTAGCTCAGCCAGGCAGAGCAACGGGCTTTTAACCCGTTGGCCGCGGGTTCAAATCCCGTCGAGCCCGTTCACCCAATGATGGAGGAGTGAGAATGAGCAAAATCAGACTGCAGGATCACATACTCGTACCAAAGCATGAGCTCTTGAGTGAAGAGGAGGCTGAGAAGATCTTAGAAACTTTAAAGCTGAACAAAGAACAGCTACCAAAGATAAAAGTTGATGATCCCATAGCCAAAGAGATTGGAGCAAAGGTGGGAGATATAATAAGGATAGAAAGAGAAAGTCCCACATCGGGAAGGTCGATAGCTTATAGACTGGTTGTTTAAAATTTAAATATATACAAAAAAATATGAAAACGGAAGTGGAGTGATTGGACTTGAATGATTTTTTAGGATTAGTTTATGGTATCAATTTAGTATTGAGAGCCGAGATCGATTCTGAAAAAATTTTAGAGGTGTAAGGAATGTTGGATAGGAGAGTTCTTGCGAGAGCGTATTTTACCCATGAGAGACTCGTAAGGCACCAGATCGATTCCTTTAATAGATTCATTGAGGAGGGGCTTCAAAAGGTCATAGACGAGCAGAAAAAGATCGAACTTGATATACCAGACACCTATGTAAAATTAGGTAGAATATGGGTGGATAGACCTATAATAAGAGAAGCAGACGGTTCTGAACCTCCTCTCGTTCCCTCTACCGCAAGGCTAAGAAACCTAACCTATGCCGCCAAGGTGCACCTTCATGCGCAGGTGGTTGATGAGGGTAGAGAGTTGGAGGAGGAAGTTGTAACCATAGGAATGCTTCCAATAATGGTGAAATCGAATAGGTGTAACCTCCACCC
>QMZD01000075.1 GCA_003662985.1 Archaeoglobales archaeon
GTTTAATAGACAAACTCAACTGCACCTGATAATCTTTTTAGGAGTCAGAATCACGTCAGCTTTGACATCATGCTTGCCCATTAGATGACTCAAATCCTCGAAAATCTGCACTTCATGGGCTATAACCACATAAAGACAATCTTTTGGCTCTTTTATCAACTCATGTTTTTTCAATATCTCATATTCTTTGTCTCCATATCCACTCCCTTTCCCAACTCTGTTTCCCATAATATCGACGGCTACACATCCTTGAATGAAAACATCAACTTTCCTAACCTTGCTTAACTCACTTTCCCTGATTTCAACTCCATTCCGGATCATACCTTTGATGGTGACGTCTTTAATTGCGACATCTTTCCGCCCCTCTAAAAGCAAAAAACCTGTAATCCTTGGTTTGACGGCTAGCAGGTTTTTACCATCTTCCAAAACTATCTTTCTCGCTGTTGTCAGGGGAGAGTCCGGAGCTGAGAAAACAGTTCTCGACTTTTTGTACTCTTCCAGCTCTCTAATCCTTTCACATGCCCTTTTTGAACCTTTGAAGTTGGGTATCCTCCCGGTAACTGGAAATGGAGGTATGGAAAATGGTTCTATTCTTTTCCAGACGAACCTTCTGACCTCCTCTTTGGATTCGAATTTCATCTTAATTTATTCAAGTTTTGGGATTCTATCATCAAATCTTCAAATCCCTCAAACCCCTAGCGGCGGTGTAAATGCTCCCAGCACCTCCAACGTAGTAAGCGACTCTCAGAGCTTCAGCAATCTCTTTTTTACTCGCTCCAACATCGATTGCAGCTTTCACCAAGCTTTTAACACCCTCTTCTGCCCCTAACACGGCATCTATTACCATAGCCATTAAAATCTTATATTTCACCGGTATCTCCCCATCTGAAAAGGCAATCTCTTCTAGGTTTTTGATGGAGTTGAAAACATCCTCATCCAATTTCTTAATGACAGCTAGGGGATCTTTTCTGCTTATTCCATCAGTTTCCTCCATTTTCTTTATTTCCTTCATTTTGCCCCTCCAAAAACAAAAAGCAAAGGGTTAGAATCTAAGTGTTAAAATCTAAAATTAACCGTCTCAGAATTCCCTGTTCTTTTTCTCGGCAGCGGGAAGAATTCGACCCCTGGATGTCTCTGCATCATCGGTTGTGGATACATCTCCATGAGCTCGTAAACTTCCGGTGGAACATCGGTTTTAACGTTAAGGCCGAGCTCCTTTGCAACCTCGACGGTTATGGGATAATCGTGAGTCCACCTGCCTTCAGTGAGTATCTTTGCAATCTCTCTCGCTTTCTCCTCCCCTATTTTGTCCTTAAGCAATTCATAAACGAAGCTCTGAACTTGGTTAATGGATTTTTCAGCTAAATCTGCTAGTATAAGCGTGCTATCATCGATATCTTCTGGTTTCTTTTTCGAAACAGCATTTAAGATGGAAGGTGCGGGATAGTTCATCAATTGGGGATCAACAGGCCCTAAGACTGCGTTTGGATCCATTATTATCTCATCCGCAGCCAGAGCAATAAGGGTTCCACCACTCATCGAGTAATGAGGGACTATAACTGTTGTTTTTGCGGGATGATCCTTTATTGCCTTTGCAATCTGGGTCGAGGCGAGCACTAGCCCACCGGGGGTATGTAGGATTAGGTCGATCGCCTGGTCATCAGGGGTCCTTCTAATCGCCCTGAGAACCTGTTCGGAGTCCTCTACTGTTATAAAACGATAGAATGGTATGCCAAAGAGACCAATGCTCTCCTGACGGTGGATCATGGTTATAACATTTGAATTTCTTTTCTCGCCCATCTTCCCCATCAAAGCTTTTCTTGCCATCAAAAGCTGGCGATGTTTAATTTGCGGACCTAAAATGAGGTAAAACAGAAAGAAAAACCACAATACATTGAAGAACGCCCCGGTCAGGTCTCCGTTAACCATGAGTATAAAATAGAGTTTTATGATAAATACTTTGCCTTCGAAAACTTCACTCACATGATCTTTTAGTTTTATAAAATATCGAAATTAAAACTAACTCAAGACAAGAAAGTATTTAAATATGAAGAGGTATTGTAAACTCAAAAATTTTGGAGGAGAAAATAATGAAAAGGGAATTGTTCTACTTGCTCGTGATAGGTCTTCTAGCGATTTCTTTGGCGGGTTGTGCACAGCAGCAAGTAAAACCAACACCTACACCCGCTCCAACTCCTACTCCAGCACCCACAGCAACTCCAACGGCAACTCCCACGCCAACACCAACTCCTATCCCGGCTACGGTAATCGAGACAGATACTTCTGTGGTGATAGTTGGTGAAAAAGGGAAAGTGGAGTCCGTCTCCATTCCGACAACTAAAAAAGTGATCAAGGTAAGTTATGTTGTTGACAAGGAGAACACAAAATCTATTGAGGATCTAATGGAAGCAGGACAGGGATTCGGAGCGATAAATCCAGCTTTCTGGAGAAACACCGAGTTCGATGCGCTTGTCAAGGCAGCCAGATTTGAGACAAATCCCGAGATAAGAACGGAGCTATTCAAAGCTATGTACATCATCGCAAATAAAGAGGTTCCACTACTTGTCTTTGGACAGAACAGAATGATGAGGACCTACTGGGATTGGGTTGAAGGAAGATACTACCATCCGACATTCAGAGAAAGATACGATCTCATCTGGGAGAAACCAAATGCCCCATCCGTTGATATCGGAATAAAGGACTACAAGAACGATGCCAATACCCTGGTAATCGGTACAATAGGCTGGCCCGAGTCATTTGACCCAGCTACAACTTATGAAACATTCGGATGGGAGATATGGCACCAGATCGGTGACACACTCGTAACCTATTGGAAGGAGGAAACAGAGAAAGTCTCTCCTGACCTTGCGGTTGCATGGGCTCACAATTCTGATGGTACGGAGTGGTACTTCGTCATAAGGGGTGATGTTGTTGCTTACGATCCGTGGAATGACAAAACATATCCAATTGATGCTACCGATGTTGCTTTCAGCTTCTGGAGAGTGCAGAGAATAGGCCATAGTGTCAGCTGGATGCTTGACTTCACTGATCTTAGCAAATCGGTTCCTCTGACGGAAGATGAATTCAAAGACGTTCTTGCAAAAGGAGGAATTTACGCAGAGTACGGAGGAAAGTCAGGGGAAGTAAAGTCGATGGATGACCTGCTTGCTATGTTCGGCTATAGTGGTAAAACAGCTGGAGTTTACAAGCTCGTTCTCCCTGAGCCGTATGCTCCAATTCTGGGTGTGATAACAGATTCATTCCTCTCAATACTGCCAATGGAGTATCTGCTTGGAGACAAGTACGAAGAGGCTTTGGCTGCATCGAACAACGGAAAGAACCCCTCTGCATGGGAGGCATACGTTAGTGAGGGCGAAGAGGATGCGACCCACCAGTTGATGCATCAGAAGCCAGTTTGCACCGGACCATACTGCATTGTTGACTACGAAGAAAACAGCTATATCGTTGCAAAGATGAATCCATACTACTGGGGCAAGGCTCTCTGGGATGAGATGTATGCTGATACCTCAAAGGCAAAGCATGAAACCGTGATCTGGGTGATCAACAACGATGCCGTCTCGAGAATAAACCTCTTCCAGACTGGAACAGTCGATTTCGTTGCAGCTCCGCCTGAGAGAATCAACGATGTTAAAGGACTTG
The DNA here is from genome assembly GCA_003662985.1 of Archaeoglobales archaeon. Classification (GTDB taxonomy): domain Archaea; phylum Halobacteriota; class Archaeoglobi; order Archaeoglobales; family Archaeoglobaceae; genus Archaeoglobus_A. Next base: position 3,661 of record QMZD01000075.1, read on the forward strand.
AATTCCAGGGCTTCCATTCTATCGTTAAAACAGATTTACTCCAGCCGGTTATCACCTATGGTGTGTTCAACACCTATAAAGAACCGTTCAACAATCCGAAGGTCAGAGAGGCCTTAGCCTATGCTGTACCATACGATCAGATAATCCAGCAGGTGTACTCGGGGAATCTCGAGAGGAATTACGCTGCAATCCCAATTGGCTGGCCCGGATACACGGAATACGGCATTGAAAAGTACAAGTTCGATATGGCAAAGGCAAAACAGCTAATCAAGGAATCTGGAATCGATCCATCCAAGTACTCAATCGATATCGCCTATAACACCGGAAACTCCGCAAGAGAGAAGATTTCAGCATTGCTTCAGAACACATGGAGTCAGCTTGGATTCAAATGTACTGTAACCAGTCTTGAATGGCCTGTATATCTCAGCAAAGGTGAACACGGCCAGTATGACTACTATACAATCGGCTGGGTACCCGATTATCTGGACACCGATAACTGGGTTGGACCTCTGTATTACGGGGCGACTCAGTTCAAAGAAGTGAAAGTGCTGGCTGAATAGCTTGGAATTAAAATCTTAACTCATTTACTATTTTTTATTGGTTTTTACAACTTAACTTCTGGAAAGCTATTTAAACAAATCCGTATTCTCGCTTTCAGAGGTGAGGCGGTGGCAGAGCTGAAGAAATTCCTAGTGAGACGTGTGCTAACATTTATTCCAACAATAATAGGTATAACTCTCATAGTTTTTGCAATAGCTTACCTCATACCAGCCGATCCCGCAAGAGCTTGGGCGGGTGGGGAGAAAGCAAGTCAGAAGGCAATTGAGATAATAAGGCAGAAATATCACATGGATGAGCCATGGTACGACCAATACATTTTCCTTGTTACGGGATTGCTAAAAAATGAAATCATCGATCCAAGAACGTCAAATCCTGTTCTTGATGACGTTGGTAAAAGGTTCCCCGTTACATTTCAGCTTGCCCTGTTTGCTTACTTTTTTGTACTTTCAATAGGCATCCCTCTCGGTCTAGTTTCAGCTCTGAAAAGGGATACTGCAATAGACACATTCGTGAGAATTTTCGCTTTGATCGGTGTTTCAACACCTGTTTTCTGGCTTGGATACATCCTCATATACGTTTTCTTTGTCCATGTAAGGATCATAAATCTGGCAGGAGTACCACCTTCTCCTGAGATGGTTATAACCCACATTCCGGTAATAGACTCCCTACTGATAGGAAACTTCGAACTTTTCAGGCAACATGTTGCCAGATTTTGGCTTCCGGGATTTGTTTTGGGATTTATGGGGGCAGGGGTTGTGGCAAGGTTTGTGAGAAACTCGTTCCTCGAAGCAATCGGGGGAGACTACATAGAGTTCTTAAAGGCCAAAGGGGTTCAAAAGCTTAGGATATACAGACATGCGATGAAGAACTCTCTTGTTCCGATTATAACCGTGCTCGGCTTGCAGTTTGGAGGCTTGCTTAGTGGAGCACCGATAACCGAAACCGTATTTGGTTTACCGGGAATTGGACTCTATGCGATTTACTCGATAAGCACGCTCGACTTCCCAGCAATTGTTGCCGTTACCTTCATCTTCGCTTTGGTCTATGTTATAGCGAATTTGATAGTTGACGTATTCTATGCAGTGGTGGATCCAAGAGTCAGGTATTGAAATTCGGAGGCGTAAAGATAAAAGGAAATGTGAAAGGTGATTTAATGCAGGAAATACAGGAAAGACGAGAAGGACAGGAAGGACAGAAAACGGGAGAAGAATATTATAGAAGTATCCTGGACAGATTTTCCGATTTTTTCATAGAGATCCTAGTTTCAGTTATATCCTCGATCAGAAGGGGATGGCGTGAGAAAAACAGATCCAGAATTGCGGAATGGAAGCTGATGTTTTACGCTCTTAATCGCTCGCCACCAGGGGTTATCGGTCTTCTTCTTGTTACATTTTTCGTTTTCCTCGGTATTTTTGGTCCCTATCTTGCCCCATATAAGTATAATTATTTCCCGATATTCGATAATGGAGATACATATCTTTCTCCTCCAGGACAGTTTTTCCCTCTTGGTGCAGACCATTTCGGTAGGGATCTGGTAAGCCTCCTTCTTCAGGGGGCAAGAACATCACTCGTTATCTCGATTATAGTTATACTTTTAGGCGTACCCCTTGGGATCGTTCTTGGGCTTGTCGCCGGGTACTTTGGAGGGAAAGTCGATGAGCTAATAATGCGTATTACCGATATGTTTCTCGCATTCCCACCACTCATACTTGCGATAGCCTTTGCCGCTGTACTGCCCGAGAGAATCTCATACCTCATAAACAACAACCTACTCCTTCAGCAGCTTTTGCTATGGCTTTTCGCCCTTGATAGCAGAGAGGCGGGAAATCTAAGTAGACTTCTGGCGGTTATGATAGCCATGGCTATAGTCTGGTGGCCAGGATACGCTAGAATTACAAGAGGATCGACTCTGACTGAAAGAGAATCCCTCTACGTCGAATCAGCAAGGGCAATAGGATTGTCATCGGCTAAGATCATGGCAAAGCACATCCTTCCAAACATAATAGGACCGATTCTTGTGTATGTCACACTTGACTTTGGAAGTGTTGTTTTAACTGAAGCGGGATTGAGTTTTCTCGGGCTCGGAGCAACACCCCCTATAGCCGATTGGGGAAGGATCGTTTACGACGGTTCCCAGTTTTTCCCCAAAGCATGGTGGCTCATAATCTTCCCAGGTTCGATCGTGTTGTTTGATGTTCTTGGTTGGAATCTACTCGGTGATTCCTTAAGAGACATCTTGGATCCTAAGCTTAGAAGGAGTATTGAATTTAAGGTGAAGCGTAAAAAAGGTGAAAAGAAATGACAGACAAAGTCCTTGAGGTTAAAAACCTTACAGTTCATTTTTACACCTATGCAGGAGTAGTTAAAGCAATTGAAAGAGTATCGTTCGACGTTTATAGAGGTGAAACGTTCGCCCTAGTTGGTGAAACGGGATGCGGGAAAAGTGTTACTGCAAGAGCGTTAACCCAGCTGATTGAGTCTCCAGGAAGGATCGTTGAGGGAGAAGTTTACTATTATAGGAATGGGAAGAGTGTTGATCTGCTCAAACTCGAGGAAGAGGAAATAAGAGAATATAGGGGTAAAGAGATCGCATACATCTTTCAGGATCCTCAATCGTCCCTTGATCCTCTCTACTCCGTGGGATTCCAAGTTTCGGAGGCATTATACGTTCACAAAAAGGTGAAAAGCATAAAAGAAGGAATGAAAAAGGCTATTGATATTTTAAGAACGGTTTTGATGCCCGATCCAGAGAAAAGAGTTGGCAACTATCCCCATGAGCTTAGCGGTGGAATGAAGCAAAGGGTTACAATAGGGATAGGGATCTCCAATTATCCAAAGATCCTAATAGCCGATGAACCAACCACGGCCTTGGATGTTACGGTTCAGGCTCAAATTCTCAACTTAATAAAAGAAATGAAGAAAAAGTATGGAGCTACCGTCATCCTGATCACTCATGATATGGGGGTTGTTGCGGATATGGCAGATCGGGTTGCTGTAATGTATGCCGGTAAGATAGTCGAGCTAGCAGATGTATTTTCTATTTTCAAGGAACCAATTCATCCTTACACAAAAGGGTTGCTTAAGGCAGTTCCAAATCCGTTAATCAAGATAGAGAGGCTCGAGACAATCCCGGGAACTGTCCCAAGTCTTATAAACCCACCTTCAGGCTGCAGATTTAATCCGAGATGTCCTTTGGCTTCGGAGATATGCAGAAGTAAAGTTCCAGAGCTTGAGGAAGTTAAAGACGGACATTTTGTTGCCTGCCACAATAGGTGATATCATCATAGGTGATATCATGAATGCCGATTTAGACTGGAAACGATCGAACTCTGAACTTCTCAAGGTTAAAAATCTCAAGAAGTATTTCCCATTAAAGGGGTTGCTGTTTACCAA
>QMZD01000076.1 GCA_003662985.1 Archaeoglobales archaeon
AGAAAACTCCAGGGGTGAAAGAATGAAGGCGAGAAAATCAAAGATTCCGAGACCTCTTCCAACGGGCGCGAGACTCGTTTGCACAGACAATACTGGTGCAAGAGAACTTGAGATAATCTCCGTAAAGGGATACAAGGGTGTGAGGAGAAGATATCCCGCTGCCGGGATTGGAGATATAGTTGTCGTAAGCGTAAAGAAGGGTTCGCCTGACATAAGGAAACAGGTTCACTACGCTGTAATTGTGAGGCAGAGGAAGGAGTACAGGAGGCCAGATGGGATGAGGGTTAAATTTGAAGACAACGCAGCAGTGATAACCGATCCCAATGGAAATCCGAAGGGGAGTGAGATTAGGGGAGCAGTAGCGAGGGAGGCTGCTGAGAGGTTCTCGAAAATCGGGTCTCTGGCATCTTCAATAATCTGAGGTGGTTGAATGATTCCTAGGTCAAAACAGCCAAGAAAGCAAAGAAGGTGGTTGTACAAAACATCTAAACTTCACGAAAGGCATAGATTGCTGAATGCAACGCTATCAAAGGATTTGAGGAAAAAATACGGTAGAAGGACTTTGAGGGTGAGAAAGGGAGACAAGGTAAGGATCATGAGAGGAGAATTCGCAGGAAGCGAGGGGAAGGTTCTGGAAGTGGATATGAAAAGGGCAGTGATAAAGGTGGATGGTGTGACGACGAACAAGGTTGATGGAACAGAGGTTTCGGTCCCGATTCATCCTTCAAACGTCATGATTATCGGATTGGGTGAAGTTGACGCGGTGAGAAAGAAAAAGCTAGGAGCGTAGAGTTAAAGGTGATAGGTGGTAGATTATGCATCAAAAAAGATTGTCAGCACCGAAAACGGTTAAGATTGCAAGGAAGGAGAAGAAGTGGACGGTCAAGACCTCTCCTGGACCCCACGATAAAGGAGCAGTCCCACTGCTTGTCCTCGTAAGAGATTTTCTGGGGTTGGCAGATACAGCCAGAGAAGCAAGGAGAATAATCTCTGCCGGCGAAATTCTCGTTGATGGAAAGCCAAGAAAGGATTATAAATTCCCAGTCGGCCTTTTCGATGTTGTAACGATTCCCAAAATCGAGAAGAGCTACAGGATAGTATTCGATGAACGTGGTAGATACATTCCAAAGGAAGTAGAAGATGCAGATAGGAAGATCTACAAGATAACCGGTAAAACCCTCCTTAAGGGGGGGAAAGTCCAGCTGAACCTTTTTGACGGAACAAACATCCTTGCTTCCAACGATTTCTCCACGAAAGATTCTCTGGTTTTGAAGATACCTGAAAAAGAAATTCTTGAACATCTCAGGTTTGAGGAGGGTGTTCTTGTTATGATCATAGGTGGGACCCACGCAGGAGAAATCGGTAGGATAAAGGATTACAAGATTGTAAGGGGCTCTGCACCAAATCTTGTCACTGTTGAGGGAGAGGAGAGAGACATCACAACTATAGAGGATTACGTATTCGTTGTCGGTGGAAAAGATGCCAAAGAACCGGTGATAGATCTCGGTTTGTGAGGTGCAGGGGTGTTAGGCATGAACAACTCGAACCAGATGAAGGAACTGTTCATTGATAAAGTCGTAATAAATATGGGTGTCGGAGAGAGTGGAGAGAGACTTAAAAAGGCAGCGAAGCTTTTAGAGGAGCTTACAGGGCAGAAACCAGCTACAACGTTTGCTGAAAAGACGATAAAGAACTTTGGGATAAGGAAGGGTGAAGCGATAGGTGTTAAGGTTACGCTTCGTGGCGAGAAAGCTGAGAAGTTTTTGAAGGATGCATTGACGGTTTTGGAGAACAGGATGAGAAAAAGACAGATAAATGCTGGTGAATTCTCCTTTGGGATTCACGAACACATAGATCTTCCGGGTGTTAATTACGATCCCGATGTCGGAATATTTGGGATGGATGTAAGTGTTTGTTTGAGAAGAAAGGGCTATAGGGTTAAGCAAAGAAGAATTTCGAGATCCAAAATAGGTAAAAGCCATTTAATCACAAAGGATGAGACGATCGATTTTTTGAAGAAGATCGGTGTGGAGGTTGAGTAAGATGGAAAGAAGAAAGATTTTCGGCAGAGGTGCCAACGAGTGCAGAAGGTGTGGTAGAAAGAGTGGCTTGGTAAGAAAATACGGTCTTTACCTCTGCAGGCAATGCTTCAGAGAGATAGCTCCGGAGTTGGGATTTAAGAAGTACTGGTAGGTGAGAGAGATGAGTCTTAGCGATACGCTAGCAAATACTATGATCGCGATAAAAAACGCCGAGTTTGCAGGTTATCCTGTTTGTGAGGTTAAGCCAGCCTCCAAGCTCGTTGGAAACGTGTTGAAGGTTTTAAAGGACTATGGATACATCAAAGAATTCGAGTACATAGACGACAACAAGGGAGGGAAATTTAGAATCTCTTTGCTCCGAAAAATCAATGATTGTGGAGCTATAAGGCCAAGAATGAGCGTTAAAAAGACCGAATACGAGAAATTTGAATCCAGATTTCTACCCGGTAAGGACTTCGGTATCCTTGTTGTTTCAACGGTTAAGGGTGTAATGTCCCAGAAAGAGGCGATGGAAAAGGGTCTGGGAGGCATTTTACTTGCCTACGTCTACTGAGGTGAGAACGTGATAACGATAGGAATAACCGAGAGGGTTGTTGAGATCCCCGATGGTGTTGAAGTAACCATCGAGGGAGACGACGTTCAGGGGTATACTTTAAAGGCAAAAGGACCCAAGGGGGAGAATTCGAGGAATCTAAAATACAGAGGCGTCATAATCGAGAAGCAAGACTCAGAGATAAGAGTTTACACGGAAGAGAAGAAGACAAAAACAAGAGCGATAGTTGGAACCTTTGCATCCCATATAAGAAATCTGGTAAAGGGAGTGTCTGAAGGATTCGAATACAAATTAAAAGTAGTTTATGCTCACTTTCCCGTAAAAGTTAGGGTTGAAGGAGATGAGGTGATCATTGAAAACTTCTTGGGGGAAAAATATCCGAGAAGATCTAAGATCGTTGGAAGGGCTCAGGTTAAGATTCAGGGGAACGAAATAATTGTCACGGGAATTGACAAAGAGGAGTGCGGACAGACGGCAGCAAATCTCGAGCAGACGACGAGAATTAAGAATCTCGATGTAAGAATCTTTCAGGACGGAATTTACATAGTCGAGAAACCCTGAGGTGTTTATATGGCTGGAAAGAGAGGCAGAAAAACGAAGAAGAGTGAAACCAAAGCTGAAAGGATCGAAGAAGTTGAGGACACAGAGGTAAAAGAAGTTAGTGAAACCGAGGCAGAAAAAATCGAAGCAGAAGGCGGGGAAGAAGAGACTGGAGTCGAAGAATCTAAGGTTGAAAAATCTAAGGTTGAAGAATCTAAGGTTGAGGAGATAGAAAAATCCGAAGAGGTAAAGGAGACCGAGGAAGTTGAAGTTACCGAATCTGAAGTCGAGGAAATCAAGAAGCCAGCACTCGATCCTGAGAGCAGGAGACTCCTCAAGGTAAGAATAAGACAAAAATCTCGTAAGCCTGAATTCAAGAGGTATGAGTCTCATAAGAAATTAAGATTAAGGGATAAGAGTTGGAGAAGGCCCAGAGGAATGGATAACAAGATGAGAAAAAGGATTGCAGGTAAAAAGCCGGTTAGTGTTGGGTTTGGTACGCCCTCAGCTATAAGGGGTTTACATCCCAGTGGGTTCAGGGAGGTTCTTGTGAGAAACCCATTCGAACTCGAAGGTATAGATGTGGAAACCGAGGCGATAAGGATAGCTTCCTCGGTTGGTCTGAAAAAGAGGCTTGCAATTGAAGATAAAGCAAAAGAAATGGGTATAAAGATTTTAAATCCACAAAGGTGAATGGCATGAACCTGAAGCTTCAAAGAAGGCTTGCTGCGAGTATATTAAAATGTGGAGAAAACAGGGTCTGGATGGATCCAGATGAGCTGGAGACGATAGCTGAGGCTGTGACGAAGGAGGATGTTAGGGGGCTCATCGAAGACGGGTTAATAGAGAGAAAACCTGTAAAAGGAACCAGTAGGGCTAGAGCTAGATTCAGAGCTAAACAGAGATCAAAGGGAAGAAGAAGAGGGCATGGGAGAAGAAAGGGTAGAAAGACAGCAAGGATGCCAAGAAAGAGAAGGTGGATAATAAGAATAAGAGCTCTTAGAAAAAGACTCAAAGAGCTGAAAGAAGAAGGGAAGCTTGAAACTCAAGTTTATAGAATGCTCTACAGAAAGGCGAAAGGTGGAGAATTCAGGAGCGTAGCTCATCTTAACGCTTACATTGAATCTCAGAAGTTGATAAAGGTAGAAGTAGAAGGAAAAGAGTAGGATAAAGGGTAGGAGAAAGATGAAGCGATTTAAAGAGGTGGTTTAATGGCGAGAGGACCTAGGTACAGGGTTCCGTACCGAAGAAGAAGGGAAGGAAAAACAAACTACAGAAAGAGACTAAGGTTACTTGTCTCAAGAAAGCCAAGGTTGATAGTCAGAATTACCAACAGTAGAGTAATCGCTCAGATCGCCGAATACGATCCCGTTGGAGATAGGATACTTGTATCGGTCGATTCATCAATGTTGACGAAATACGGATGGAAAGGAGATTTGAATAACACTCCCGCTGCCTATCTGACAGGGCTATTGATCGGCAAGAAAGCCATTGAGGCTGGAGTTAGAGAAGTTGTTCTTGACATAGGGCTCAAGACTCCAACCAAAGGTTCCAGAGTTTTTGCAGTTTTGAGAGGAGCAGTTGAGAGTGGTTTAGAGGTTCCTCATTCTCCGGAAGTTTTCCCCGATGATCAGAGGATCCGGGGAGAACATATCGCTGAATACTATGAAAAAGTGGGTGGATTCTCGCAATATGAGAAAAGAGGGTTAAAACCCTCGGAACTTCCCGCTCATGTTGATGAGGTAAAATCAAAGATAATGGGATGATGATGAAATAACTGGTAATGTGGAGATGATTGAATGGATGCCGTTCAGGAATGGGTTCCAAGAACGAGGCTTGGAAAATTGGTTGCAGAGGAAAAGATAAGGACGATAGACGAGGCTATAGCAAGCGGTCTTCCTTTGAAAGAGCCCGAGATAGTTGACATTCTGCTTCCAAACCTCGAAGATGAAGTCCTGGAAATCACGCTCGTGCAGAGAATGACGGACAGCGGAAGGAGAACGAACTTCAGAGTTACAGCTATAGTCGGAAACAGGGATGGTTACGTTGGGATAGGAGTTGGCAAGGCATCGCAGGTAGCCCCCTCAATCCAGAAGGCCATCACGAGTGCGAAACTGAACATCTTCAAAGTGAACAGGGGCTGTGGTTCTTGGGAATGTGGCTGTGGAGGTACGCACTCAATTCCCTTCAAGGTTACCGGCAGCTCCGGAAGTGTTCGAGTAACGTTAATTCCTGGGCCTAAGGGTTTGGGGATCGTTGCAGGAGATGTAGCCAGAAAGGTTCTTGAGCTCGCCGGCGTCAGCGACGTCTGGACGTTTACGAGGGGGAATACCAGAACCACGATAAATTTCGCAAAGGCAACCTTCAACGCTTTGAAGCAGACGATGTACGTTAAAAGGTAGAGAGGTGAAGCTATGAAATACTATGCCGTGGTTAGGTTGAGAGGTCAGCACGACATCCATAGGAAGATTAGGGACACACTCAAAATGCTCAGACTCCACAAGAAATATCACTGCGTTCTCGTGCCAGAGAATGAATCGTATTTGGGAATGCTTCAGAAGGTAAAGGATTACGTTGCATACGGGGAAATCAACGCTGAGGTGCTTGCAGAACTGATAAGAAATCGTGGAAGACTGACTGGAAACAGAAGAGTCAGCGATGAGTACGTTAAGGAAAAAACGGGCTACGATTCGATCGAAGAATTCGCAAAGGCTGTGCTTGAAGGAAAAGCCAAGCTGAGTGATCTTGAGATAAAACCGGTTTTCAGGCTACATCCTCCGAGAGGCGGTTTAAGGAACATTAAATGGCACTTCAAGGCAGGAGGAGAGCTGGGCTATCAGGGAGAGAGCATTAACAACCTGCTTTATAAAATGAGGTGATACCCTTGCCGAAAAAGAGGATAAAAAAGATCAGAGGAAGTAGAACCTGTGGTGGAGGATCACATAAAAACAGGAGGGGCAGAGGAAACCGGGGTGGAGCTGGGAATGCCGGCTCAAGGAAGCATAAATACATAAAGACGATAATAGAAGGGGTTGAAATCGGAAAGCATGGATTTGTAAGACCCGAATCTATTAAAAACGAGTTTAAACTCAAAAGAGAGCTACTCGAGACCCTTAAAGAGCTTAGAGAGGAAGGGAAGCTTGACAGTTACACCTACAAGTACCTTAAATCGAGACCTGAGTTGAACGTGGGGGATCTAGATGAAATAGTCGAAAAACTCAGAGATCTCGGATTAGCTGAGTTGGAAGACGATGTATACAGGGTGGATCTTGGAAATCTTGGATATTACAAACTCCTGGGGAGAGGAAGTGTTACGAAGAAAATTGCCGTTAAGGTTGGATTCGCAACGGAGAGTGCAAGGCAAAAACTCGAGGCGGCAGGCGGGGAAGTTGAGGAAGTAGAGGTGACCGAATAACCATTGTAAAACTCCTGTAAGTTACAAACAAATGAGAACCGATACCCTTCCAACAAAATCCCCTAATAGAATGTTTTTTATACCAATTCTCCTACGTAGGTTAACTCAAGACAGATCAAGACTAAAAAATCTAAAAAATTTGGATTCAGATTTCATAAATGGAATTCCCAAGAGCACCGCAGCAATGATCCCATGTAAAAGGTGAAAAGAATGGTAGACCAGGTGTTAAAAGCCCTCCAACCATACTTCGAGAGAATACCAAGCGTTGAAAGACCAGTGGGACATGTTTCTTTCAGGTCAAAATTCTCTTGGACACTCGGGATTCTACTGCTTTACTTTGCTCTGGCCAGCGTCCCAGTATTTGGCCTCTCTCCCGATTCGATAGATCTTTTTGAACAGTACAGAGCTTTTTTTGCTGGTAAAACAGGTTCGATACTCTCATTGGGTATAGGGCCCATAGTTACAGCTTCGATCATTCTCCAGCTGCTCGTGGGGGCTGGGATAATAAGGCTCGATCTGACCAATCCCGAAGATAGGGCAGCATACCAAGATTTCCAGAGATTCCTCGTTTTTGTTATGATCGCTGTTGAAGCCTTACCTCAGATTCTGGGCGGATTTCTGAAGCCTAACCTTGATATCGCAGCCTCACTTGGAGTTTCACCTTCATTTCTTTCTGGACTCATCTTTCTCCAGCTGTTCATCGGTGGTGTGCTGATAGTCTATATGGATGAGGTGGTCTCCAAGTGGGGAATAGGCAGCGGTGTATCACTTTTCATCCTAGCGGGAATTTCGCAGTCGATCATTACCGGTCTTTTCAACTGGATATCCCCAACGGGCGAGATGCCACCTGGTATAATCCCGAGGTGGATCTGGATAGCTCAGAACATACCCACAGAACAACTGCTAACTGCATCGGGAATCTTCTATTTAATGCTGAATGGTGGTATTCTTGCACTTATAACTACCTTGATCATAATATTCCTAGTTGTGTTTGCAGAGGGTACGAGAGTTGAAATTCCTTTGGCACATTCTCTGGTTAGAGGTGCAAGG
>QMZD01000077.1 GCA_003662985.1 Archaeoglobales archaeon
GACAGGGATTACGTGTTACTTGCGAGGGACAAGTTGAGAAGCCTATGGGATAGGTTATAATGGGATAGGTTATAGTATTACATGGTTTTACTTTTATGCCCAAAATAAAAAATCGCCATTTGACAATCTAATTTTATCCAATCAACCACCACAAAAGATTTAACTCTTTTAAGAGAAATTACTAAAGGGGAGAGGCGGTGGGCGGCTAACCTAGGTTGGCATAAAAGCTGACCGAGAGGAGGAAAGTCCCCCCACCATGAAAGGCGGAGTGCCGCAAGGCACTATGCCGAGAGGCATGGCAACGGAGCAGAAACGATACCCACATGGGGTAATGCGATGAAGCTATGCAGAGATCACCCATGTGGGATGGAACGGCCGACCCCGCCGGTGCAAGCTCAGGCGCTCAGACTGATGCCGCCGGAACAGAAGGGGGCTTACTACCGCCACTCCCCTTTTTAATCATTCTGAATTCTCTTCTTCAATCTTCTTGTTCAGTGAAACGTAAAATCCTGCCATAAAAATGTAGAAAAGGACTATTAAAGCTGGCCAAAGAAAAATTAGAGGTGGAAAAACAAAAGATAGTGAGGCAAAAGGTAGTGTAATGATGAACCAGATAAAAAAGATTGAGAAAACTCCAGAAATATTTTTGAAGAGAAACTCGGTTCCTTTCGCTATCGACTCGAATATTCCCGTGTTCTTGTCGATGACGTAGAATCGTGAGAAGGTAGTAAGAAGCATCACAAAAACGAGAACTATCGAGAGCACAATCTCGACGATGAAACTCTGGATGCCAAAGTAAAAGAAAAGGAAAATCGGTGATGAAATCGCAACTCCAATCAAGATCGCAATGAGGTCGATCTGGACCATTTTTACTGTGTAAAGAAACCCCTTCTCAAGGAAGTATGATATGCTAACGGTTTTACTCCTCGCAACTTCTATGGATGAGGCTGCAATTCCGGCGTTGTTGAACTCATGCAGTACAAAAACGAGTAAGCCAAAGAGTAAGAATATGGAGATGGTTCTGACCAGATCTTTGCTAAGGTACGTGGATAGTTCTTTTATCACCTCCTCTCCAACCTTTTCCGAGGTGCTGACATCTATATTCTGATATTTTTCCGTTATCTCCTGAATCTTCTCTGTTGGAATCACTGTGAACACCGCGAAAATTATCAGGAAGTAACTTATGAGAATGATGGTTAAAACCGGGATAACCAGCTGTAGATTTCTCAAGAAAAGGGTAAGACCCTCTTTTATCGAATAAATAGCATGGTTGATCTTCTCACCTTCACTTAAAGAATCCATGTCCCTTTGATTGGCACAAGAAATAAAAAGCTTGGTGTTAGTTTGGTATTAGTGAGCAGACGATGAAGAGTATCGCAATTCTAAGGCCGGAAGGGTACCTCAAAAAAACGGAAGAATTATTCTTATCTGCTGGCTTTAATGTTGTCTCTGTCCCCTTCTTAAAAATTGAGGAGGAAAAAATGGTTGCCCATGATCTACACTTTGACTACGCTATTGTAACAAGTCAGACGGCAGCGAGAATCATTTTAGAAGATCCCAATCTTTTGGAAAGGATCAGAAAAGCAAAGATCATCTCCATTGGAAGTTCCACAGCCGAGGTGTTCGAGAAGCTAGGTCTTGAAACCCTAATTCCTTCAAAGTACGATTCAGCAACTCTTTATAATGAATTCAAAGAAGAGCTAAAGGGAAAAAAGGTTGCCATTTTCAGGAGTAATAGGGGAGATCCAGCACTGCTGAAATTATCGGAGGTCGCAGAGGTGAGAGAGTATGTTCTGTATAGAATCCATTTCGAGCATGGGGAAATGCAGAGCGATTTTTTGAAAAAATTAATCAAAAACGAGAATTTTATAGATTTTATCGTGTTCTCATCGAGAATGATGGTTCAAAGCTTTTTCAAATTGGCGGAAAAGCTCAATGTCGTTGAGGAAGCTGTGAAAGCATTGAGAAGTATGAAGGTAGTCGCTATAGGCCCACCTACAAAGCGGGAACTGGAAAAATATGGTGTAAATGCCCTAATACCGGAAGAATACACCTTTAAAGGTGTTTTAGAGCTAATAAGGAGCTAATAAAACACTTAATTGTTGTATAAGTTTATAGGAGTTAGTGTACGAGCTTAATACTGGTTAATATTTGTTAATACTATAATGCTAAAATACCAAATTCTAATGCATTTTACTGCATTTTAATGCACCTTTTTTGCAACAATAATCTTATCATCTCTGTTTATTCCTATCACATCTAAAATTTTAAATCCCACATCTTCTAGCTTTTTCAGATACTCTGCCAAGCTCAAATCATTCTTGAAAGTATACGCTTTTTCACCCTTGTTCATTCCATCAAATGTCCAGAGGTTCCATTCCAGATCAAGGAGAGAGTATTTTCTGTTTTGAGTTCTCTCATTTTCGGGAAAATACTGCTTGTTGATGTACAATCCATCGGTATTCAAACATGAGTATATTTTAGGAATCAGCTCCTCCTTTTTCCCACTTGGGTTGTAGGAGGAGAACACGACATCGTAACCGCTCCCCAATCCATCGGTGAAGAAATTGCCCGTTATCACGCTCACTCTCTCTGCCTTAAATTTCTGGAGGTACTCTTTGGTTTTCCAGACCACATGCGGGAGATCAAAAACGTAGGCTTGCAAGTTCTCGTTTATGGCAGTAAAGGCGATCGAGTACAGTCCATGCCCGCCCCCTAAATCGAGCAACTTTTTGGCCGTCTTAAATTCTGAATATGAGGAAACTATGCCTACAGTTCTCTGAATCTCACCAAGTAACGAATTCTGAGCGATTGAGTCGAGAACTCTGTCTGAGAAAAATCTCTCTGCTTCCAGCTTAACTGGTCCCTTCTTTACGATTTCAGAAAGCTCAAGCCAGAGCGAGAGGTTTTTAATTCTATGTTCGATGAATGGGATTTGATTATACGCCGAATTTCTTGTCAGAAACTCGTTTGCTATTTCCGTGTTTTGATAAACCTCACCCCGTTTTGATACCAGGTTCAAATCTCTTAAAACTTCACACAGAATTGATAACAGCTTTCTATCGCATTTCAGAGTTTCTGAGAGTTCATCGATTGTTCTTGGCAACTTTAGCCCTTCAAAAATTCCTATTTCAATTGCCGTGTTAAGCACACATATTTTTCTAAAACCATCCGAGGCCTCCTCGATCATATCTATGAGGGGCTTCGAATCAGTTCCGGGACTCTTGAGCAAGAAATTAAGCATTTCAGTCATTTCAGGCATTTTGTGCATTTTATGCATTTCAGTCACTCTATCCCTACGGCTCACACAGGAAGAATCAGCGGTTTACCTTCATGCTGAAGAATCGACACTCTGACATCATACACCCTCTCAATGTTCTCGGTAGTTAAGATCTCTGTTCCACCCATCGCGATGATTCTCGAGTCTTTTAGCATTATTATCCTGTCAGCGTAGAGCGAAGCAAGATTCAGATCGTGCATTGCCGTTATTACGGAAATTCCCTCCTTTTTTGCTATTTCATCCAGAATTCTCATGACCTCGATCTGATTTTTGAGATCGAGATTGTTCGTGGGCTCATCCAAAAGCAGTATCTTTGGCTCCTGAGCTAAAGCCCTTGCTATTGTGACCATCTGAAGCTCTCCTCCACTTAGCTGGGTCAGGCGCCTGAAGGAAAGCTTTTCAAGGTTCAGGAGCTTTATGACCTTTTTTACGACCTCGATGTCTTTTTGCTCGATGTTCCAACCCATGTGCGGTCTTCTGCCCAGTAAGATCGTGTCAAAAACCGTCAAATGGTTTACCTCACACCTTTGAGGGACGTATCCTACGATTTTTGCAATCTCCCTTTTTGAGAGTCTTCTCAAATCTGTTTCGCCTATGTATACAGCTCCTTTTCCCTTCAAAATCCCGTTCAGACACTTGAGCAAAGTTGACTTTCCACTACCGTTTGGGCCGATGATGAATACCATCTCACCCTCTTTAACTTCAAAACTGATCTTTTTCAAAACCGCTTTCGAATTGTAAGAAAAACTTAGGTCTTTAACCATCATCTTCTGGTTTTGCATGATTCGCATTTTTTGAGTCATCTTCCCAGTCATCTCCCATGTCATCTTCCATTCCCCCTTGTAAG
This sequence comes from Archaeoglobales archaeon, assembly GCA_003662985.1. Taxonomy (GTDB): domain Archaea; phylum Halobacteriota; class Archaeoglobi; order Archaeoglobales; family Archaeoglobaceae; genus Archaeoglobus_A. The sequence goes on from QMZD01000077.1 coordinate 4,128, forward strand.
AAGGTAAATAAAGACTGGAGCACCCATAAAGGCTGTAACGATTCCAACCGGTATAACTATGGGAGCTATTATCACTCTCCCAACGGTGTCAGCCGACAAAAGGAACAGCGATCCGAGCAGAGTGGAAAGCGGTATCAGGAAGCGGTAGTCTCCGCCAACTACCAGCCTGACTATGTGCGGGCTTATCAACCCGATGAACCCTATGATGCCGAGGAAGGATACGCAGATCGCCGTTACGAATGATGCTAGAAGCATGCTCTCAAGCCTTATTCGCTGTGGATCTATGCCTAGAGAGATAGCGGTCTCATCTCCACTAAGCAGAGCGTTGTAATCCCACCGACGGTAGAAGAAGTAAGCCAAAGCGGGAATTACCGCTATGGCCATCAGCCTGATCTCACCCCATTTGGCCCTTCCTATGTCTCCGAAGGTCCAGAAGACGACGGCGGCAACCTTTACGTCTTCGGCAAAGTACTGCATGAGCATCGTAGCCGCTGAAAAGAGCGATGCCATCGCAACGCCTGCCAAAATCATCGCTTCGGGCGACAAATCTCTGAGCTTTGATAGCAATAGTATCACGAAAACTCCGATCAGGGCTCCAAAAAAGGCGAATAGGGGTATTAAATGTGGATTCGTTATTATGACTCCCTCTCCAGTTCTGTGAAGCTCCCCGGCTCCAAGCTCTATTATCGCAAAAGCCGCCCCGAAAGCAGCTCCGTGAGATATACCTACGGTGAATGGCGAAGCTAGAGGATTTCTTAGAACGCACTGCATCACCGCTCCAGCAACCGCAAGCGATAAACCGGCTATCGTCGCTGCTGCAATTCTGGGAAGCCGCATGTTCCAGACGACAAGACTTGAACTTGCATCTCCATTTCCAGTTAGCGCACTCAGGATTTCTCCGAGAGATAAGGAATAGGAGCCCAGGCAAAGCGAAGCCAAGGAGACGATGACGAGTATCAAGAAAAGAAGAATTCCGAAGGAGTGCTTGCTTCTTATGTATTCCTGATAATCGGTTATTTTCGTGCTTGCCATTCTCATCTCTCTTAGTTCCTCCTGTCTCCTACTTAAACACCTCATCCAGCTTTGTGAATCCACCATACACCTTTTTCATCTCTTCGTAAACCGCTTTCCCAACCAAAAACTTGAATATCTCATCTGCTTTCTTTTCCGGATCAACATCCTTGAACCTATCTGGGTACAGGATTTTGCCTATATAGTAAGCATCTGCCATCGAAGTACCGATATTCGTTGTGTAGTAGTTAAAGGGAAGGATTCCGTAAACTTCCTTGTTTTTAAATGCCTGAAGCGAGTTGTAGAATTCGGGATTCTTTGCATAATCCTGCTTGACGAGGGCGAGTCCATTTTCATCGATGAATATTATCTCTGGATCCCACTCCAGCAACTTCTCTTTGTCGATGAATACATGTCCGGGCTTTTTCAGCTCATCAACAACATTCTTGGCATTCACAACTACAAAGGGCGGGAATTCGCACTCCGTTGATTCGATTCCCTGCTGTCCCTTGTATCCAACTCCACCAACGTAAACGCTTTTCCCTTCCACACCCTCCGTTCTTTTTTCAAGATCTGAAACGGTATTCTGGATAAAGGATACAACCTCCTCAGCCCTCTTCGATTTCCCTAGGATTTTTCCTGCGAGCCTGAGAGATTTGAAGATCTCGTCGTTTGAGAAGGTTGCCAGCGGTCCATAACTCAAAACTATTACAGGAACACCTGTCTTCTCTTGGAGATTATCCGCCTGCTGAACGTCCACGTAGGTTGCGAAGATCACGTCCGGCTTAACTTTCACAATCTCCTCTGGGTGAGGCACTGGACTCGGCCCTCCTTTGCCGATCGTTGGCATATCTGCGAACTCAGCATGAGCAATTCTGTAAGGTCTGCCGAAAATGGGCCAGTTCTTCTCTGCATCCTCGACTCCAACAACCATGTCGGCTGCGTTCAGATAAACTATCATCCTGAGGGCTCCGGGCCCCACACATACGATTTTATCGACTTTTTTTGGTACTTCAACGCTCCTGCCGAGCATGTCTTCAACGGTAACTTTTTCAACGGACTTCTCACTCTGGGTACAACCCGAGAGGAGAATTACGGAAATTAAGGCTAAAACCAGAATGAACCTTTTCACGAGATCACCCCATTTCAACTATTCCTCTTCCAATAACCGCGCGATATTCCTTACCGGCGCATTTCAGACAGTAAGGCTTACCATCAACATAGCTTGCTCTCGTCTCCATCACCAGCTCATCGCATTTGCTACAACGAACGTTTTTGAAAATGGGGGCCTGCTCGATGGGATTAACATCCACAGTTTCTATTTTAAAGTCATCTTCTGGAATTTCGAGCATGTTGTAGGCTATCCTTTCCCACATCTCTGTGAGTCTCTTTCTGTCCTCTTCCGTTCCCTGTCTTCTAACTACAACCTTGTTGAAAAGCTCGTTGGCCTCCTCTGGGAAATATTTCTTATCCAAAGCATCGGCATCGATGTAGACTCTTATACCTCTCCACTCTCCTCTTCTCACCAGTGTGAGAGCATTTTTCCCCAAATCAAAGTAAACAAGGCTGTTATTTCCAAGGGTACATCCCGTAGCAATCTGTACACCGTCGGCAAAGCAGTTGTTGCATTCGATTATCGCTAGGATATCTTCTGTAACGCTTTCCTCAGTTCCAACCCTCCTTGCTTTCAGTTTTTCCATGGCGATTATGGAGGCTCTGATTCCAAGGGCAAGAAATGGACACACGTGTCCATGGAAAGCTTTGGCTTCTCTCAGCACATCGCTGGCATCAAAACTCATGTTGCCATCTCGGTGCAAGGTGTATATAATTTTTGTTACTTTTAACTAAGTTAGTATTACTTGAGATTATTTTTGTTGGAGCTTGTAATAAATATAACAAAAACTGGAAAGCATAATAAGATATTTGCAAAAAGGTTTAATTTCTCTTACATACGATCAGTTTGCCGAAACCTTCAGCTATCCTCGCTTTTATGCCCTGCCCGTCGAACACCTTCTCGAGAAAGATCTTTACGAACTTCTTTATTTTTAAATCGTTGAGTATAAGTGTATAAACTCCATTTCCCTCCTCCTTTATTTCGTACCAGTTTGCCTTTTCGACGTATCTCAGTATCTTGTCCACGTTATCCAAACCTTTCATCTTGTACTGGAAAGCATGACTCAGCCCAATTTCTTCCATCTGTTTCCAAAAATTTTCGTCTTCGATCTGTTCGATCTCTGAAAATATAACCCTCCAGTGCTCTATGTCCAGAATCATGTGCTGTCTCTTTGCAAGATAATCTACCCATATTTGTATGCTTTCTATATCAACATCCGTCTTCATGAGCTCGTGACCAAAGTTGATTAGGTCTCTTACGACTTCACTAGAACTTTTGTTCTTTTTCCTTCGCATTTCATCAAGTTTTTGCTTA
>QMZD01000078.1 GCA_003662985.1 Archaeoglobales archaeon
GAACTCCAGAACAGCATGAGAGACTCTTCAAAGCATCGCAGAATCCAAAAAGAAGGAGAATGATTCAGATAATTGGGCATAGAGGCGGTGACGGAATTTCAAAAGAAGAATTAAGGAAAGAACTTGACGATTTTTCCGACTTTGATTTCAAGTTCAACCTCGATTGGCTGATTAGAGAGGGTTTTGTAGATGTGAGGGATGGTAAGCTATACGCCACAGAGGATGGCATCGACCTAATGGAGGCCGGGTGATGTCAAAATACCAATGCTCGGTATGCGGATACGTGTACGACGAAGAGGAGGGAGATCCCGAGAACGACATTCCTGCAGGCACTGGATGGGGAGATCTGCCTAACGACTGGGTCTGTCCTGTTTGTGGAGCATCGAAAGAGGAGTTTGAGAAGCTGGACTAAGGGATTAAAATTAAACTCTATTTCCAATTTTTTGGTTCGAATCTCGAAAGAAAGTTTTTTAAATTTTTAAGACAAGGTAATAAAAATTGAGGTGAAATAATGATAAACGGAATACCGCTTTTAGGAGAAAAATTTCCAAGTTTGGAAGTACAGACAACTCACGGTAGGATGAAACTACCGGAAAACTACAAGGGTAGTTGGTTCGTGTTTTTCAGCCATCCGGCAGACTTCACACCAGTTTGCACAACCGAGTTTGTAGCCTTCCAGAAAAGGTTTGAAGAATTCAATAAACTTGGATGCAAGTTAATAGGGCTGAGTATAGACCAGGTTTTCAGCCATATCAAGTGGGTTGAGTGGATTAAGGAGAATCTCGATATCGAGATCAGGTTTCCAATAATCGCTGACGATACCGGTGAGGTTTCAAAGAAGCTCGGATTGATACATCCAGGTAAGGGAACGAATACCGTTAGAGGCGTCTTCATCGTGGACCCAGAAGGAGTCATCAGAGCAATCCTCTACTACCCGCAGGAACTGGGGAGAAACATGGATGAGATTCTGAGGATCGTGAAGGGACTACAGGTTTCTGATGTCAATGATGTGGCAATTCCTGCAAACTGGCCTGAAAATGAGCTGGTTAGAGACAGGGTAATCATACCACCTGCATCGGATGAAAAAGCGGCTAAAGAGAGGCTTGAGAGAGCAAAAACAGGGGAGATCGAGTGTTACGACTGGTGGTTCTGCCACAAATTGCTTGGGTGAATTTAATTGACGAACAACCCTCAAAATGTGTTAGTGGAATGTAGTCAAATTTTTGTTTTTTTAGAGGGTATGGAAAAATGGATGGAGTGTATAAAAAGGAGTTGAGAATATGGGGACGTTAGAAAATTTGGTAAAAGCATTTATTGGCGAGAGTATGGCGAGAAACAGGTATACCTTCTATGCGAAGATAGCCAAAAAAGAAGGATATGTTTTTGTTTCCAGAGTTTTTCTTGAAACAGCTGAGAATGAGAAGGAACATGCAGAGAACCTTTTTGAGCTTATTAAAGAATTTGGGAAGGAATCGGTAGAGGTGGAGGCGGAAGCTCCTCTGGTTTTGGGCAACACAGCTGAAAATCTAAAAGCTGCGATGGAGGGTGAGCACTACGAAAATACCGAGATGTATCCGAGCTTTGCTGATGTGGCGGAAAAAGAGGGATATCCAGAAATCGCCTCCAAACTCAGGGCGATTGCAAAGGCTGAGGTGCACCATGAGAGCAGATACAAGGCCCTTTTGGAGGCAATAGAGAATGGAACGATGTTCAAGAGGGAGAAGGAAGTTGAGTGGGTTTGTTTAGAATGTGGATACGTTCATTACGGCAAAGAACCTCCAGAAAAATGTCCATCCTGCGGTCACGATAGAGGTTACTACGTTGCGAGGGATATGCAGGGGCTGTGAGATATGAACCCTGAGGCACTGTATAAAATAAGCTATGGCCTCTATATTGTCACCTCTATAAAAAATGGGAAATTTAATGGACAGATAGCCAACACTGTCTTCCAGGTCTCCTCAAGCCCAAATTTGATCGCAGTCTGCCTCAACAAGGAGAACTTTACGAACGAATGCGTTAGAGATAGTGGAGCATTCTCGGTATCCGTTCTTGCAAAGGATACACCTATGCAGTTCATAGGAAGGTTTGGATTCAGGAGCGGGAGAGAATTTGATAAGTTCGAGGGTGTGAATTTCAAGATTGGGAAAAGTGGAATGCCGGTTGTTTTGGACAACACTGTTGCTTACATTGAGGCTAAAGTTGTTAGCAACATGGATGTTGGGACGCATACACTTTTCGTTGGGGAGGTTGTGGATGCTGAACTCGTGGAAGATAAAGAAGTGATGACCTACGACTACTATCACCAAATTAAAAAGGGAAAAACTCCCAAGACGGCAACAGTCTACATCTCCCAGGATGTTGAATAAACAAATTAAATAAAATTTATTTTTTAATTTTTTGACACCCTTAACCTAACAAACACGATAAGCTTGGATTTTTGTATGGATTTTTCCAGGATTTATCTTCGCTTTTTAATTTTATTGATGTGAAAATCATGTAGTATCATCGTTTGATTTGCAAAAGAAGCGAAAAATAAACTTAATCGGAATAGAAGTGAAAAGGAATAAAATACACTGGAAGACACTTTTCGAGATAGTATTAAATACGTTTAGAGTAGTTATAGGAATACAACCCAGAGAAATGACTGTGATATTCGTATACACTAACATCTAGACCAAATTGTGCTCTCGACGATGGATCTGGGAGGAAGGAGATAATGTGTTATGAGTAACGAAAGATTTTCCTTTAAGATAGGTAATTTCGAATGCATCGCCATCAGCGACGGCACATTTGCATATTCGCCTCCTACTTTTCCACCCCCTGCTACCTTCCTCTTCGCCAACGCACCAAGAGAACCTCTTGATCGGGCACTTCAAAGATACAACTTACAGCTAGAACAGTGGGTCGAGTGGATAAGCCCATATATCTGTTTGGTAGTCAATACGGGCGAGCATCAAGTGTTGTGGACACGGGTGCGGATGCTTTAGGCCCGAATACAGGAAGACTGGGAATACTGATGCGGAGGGTCGCCAACGCTGGTTGCTGCGACAACAATTAGCCGAGCTTCAATGTTCTAGATTCTGACCCGCTCCTCTTTAGGAGGAGAAATAAATGCTTGTTTGGGCGTAGCTGGTGCAGACTGGAGGTGCCAGAGAGTTCCTTCACTACGTTGAGTTTGCAGCTCTGGAAAAAAATTGCAGCTATTTTACGACACTCATAAATACAGTGCTCCAACATTTAAAGAACCACTTTTGAAAGTATTTAAATACCTCCTCTCTAGTTTCGTCTCGTGAAAGGATTGGTAATCGCTGGTCACGGAAGCAAATCCTCAGACTTCAAAAATGTACTTTCATTACACAAAAAGAGAATTGAAAAGCTCGGAGTTTTTGAGGAAGTTGAGATTGCCTTTGTTGAAGAGGGAAGTCCGACCCTTGCCGAGGTCATTGACTCTATGAAGAGTGAGACTATTTTCATCGTTCCTTTGTTCATATCTCCAGGCTATCATGTTTCTAAAAACATTCCTGAACTTATAGAAAAGGCTGAAACCTCAAAGCGGAGAAGGATAGTGCTTTGCGATACCGTTGGAGATGATGTATTTGTCACCTTTGCCATAATAAACAAGATTTTCCACCTTGTGGAGGAACTGCAAAAGTGATGTCAAACCTTGTCGATAAAGTTTGAAGGCTTTTCTGCTTTTCCCTAAATTCGGTTGAATGAATTCCAACTTAACTTATAAATTCTAAGTAATTTCAAATATAATTTCAAATCAGCGGTGTATAGGAAAAGTTTACTTTCGAGAGGGTAAAATTCATTCATGGAGATCGAAACGATTGAACTGGTTTTTGATGCTGGGAAGGAGGAGATCGATATTTTTGATATCACGCCAAGGATCAGGGAGGCGATAAAGGGCTGGAAGGACGGATTCGTTAATGTCTTCGTTCAGGGATCGACGGGAGGAGTTACGGTGATGGAATACGAAAGCGGATTGATAAAAGACATAAAGGACATGTTTAAAGAACTAATCCCAACAGAGAGGGATTATGCCCATAATCTAACTTGGGGAGACGCTAACGGCCATTCGCATCTCAGAGCTTCTCTGTTAAAACCATCCCTGACGATTCCTTTTAAGGGTGGTAAGGACTACCTTGGGACATGGCAGCAAGTTGTTGTATTAGATTTTGATAATAAAAAAAGAAAAAGAAGGGTCATCTTACAAATTATTGGTAAAAAATGATGAATAAATTAAAAATTTGAAACAGATGCCTAAAATTTTAAATAGTTTGAACGCAACGTGTTATCGTGTCGAGGATAGACTTCATGCGAACCTTCCTGAAAGTAGTCGAAAAAGGAAGCCTCAAAGCTGCTGCAAAAGAGCTTAGCATGTCGGTCAGCTCTGTAAGTTTCCAGATTAATTCTCTCGAGGAGTTTTATGGAGCAAGATTGCTAAATAGAAAAGTTACCGGAGTAACCCTTACTGAAGAAGGAATCATCGCAATGAAAAACATGGAGTCCATTCTCGGTTCAATTGAGGATGCAAAAAAGCTGATTGCAAATCTAAGGGAGGATAAAGTAACAATTGCCTCGGGAATGGTCGGTCTGAATATTGTTTTTCACCTCCAATCGCTTTTAAAAGCCAAATATCCGGCTCTTGAGGTTGATGTTTTGTTGAGGGGAGCGCATGAGTGTACTAAATTGCTGAAACGCGGAGAAGTTGACTTTGCAATAGTTGGAGATCTTTCCGATGACGTCGAGCCTGAGAAGTTCAAGATAGACTTGCTTGGCAAAGACTGGCTGGTTCTTATTACCCCTGTGAAACATCCTCTCGTGAATAAAAAGGAAGTTAAACTCGAGGATGTGCTAAAGTATCCTCTTATATTCCTTACGGACGATTATGGCATTAGCACAAGCATTAAAAAAGCTTTGAAGAAGAGCGGTTATGATTCTGTGAAGCCCTCTATCGTGGTTGGGGATTTCTTCTCAAAGCTAAACAGTGTTTCTAGCAATCTCGGGATTGCAATAACTTCAATGATAGCTGCTGCAAAAGCTCACGAGGTAGGTTTGGTCAAGATGAGACCAATAGAGGATTTGGTAGATGAGAGAGACATTTATCTTGTTACAAGTTATCTTTCTTCCGAGTGTAAGAGAATGAGGGAGTACTACAGTTTTATCTTGGATAACGCCAAGAGGATGCTCAGTAATTATTACAAGACGTATCTTTTGATACATTGAGCTTTCAAATTTTTCAAAAATTCAAAAATGATTTATCATTATACTTAATCTTAGCCTGTCTTAAAAAATATTTCAAAAATAGTTACAGTTTCGAACTTTTTAAAATAACAGTGATAAGTGGCTGTATTTTAATTTATCTTAGCGATTGAATGAAATTTAATTCTCAAAATCGCATTTTTAAGCTAAAATAAGATATTCTAGTAGTTTATTTGTCAATTTAAGTATTTAAAATTGGAAAATATCTTGATTACCAACTATCTATTTTTATCATATTTCTAGATTAATAAAGCTTTCGCATAAATCTTAATTAAAAAGAAATGAAACGATTTCAGAATTTTTCGAAACACTTATATATCTTTATGCTAATAGAAAAACTACCAGGGGGGTTGAATTGGGGTTGAGAAAATAGCTGGGTTAGTGAGGACGATAAAATGGCAATAACCGTCCAAGAGTGTGATGTTAAAAGCATCGAAGTTCCTTCAGACGTTAAAGGTTTTTTGAAACATATCTTAGGTATGAATGCCCTTGATCTGCAAATTTATTACGAACTCTGTAGTTTGGGCTGTACCACTGTTGAAGATTTAGCAGAATTGATAGGAAAAGATAAGAGTACGATATACAAAAGTCTCAAAAATCTAGTTGATAAGGGTTTTGCGAGAAGGGAAGTCAGGATTCTAAGGAAAGGTGGCTATAAGTATATTTTTACTCCTACTCCTCCTAAAGAACTTAGAGACATCATTATAGAGAGAATGGATAGTTGTTTTCAACAAGTTATGGCATTCATCGAGCTCTTAAGCATAATCTGAGAAAGATTTTTTAGTTTAAGAAACAATAAAAATTTTAAAATAAAAGTATTACGCTTTCTTGACATTCACTTTGATGTACTTCAGTAGTGGGTTGCCGCCATATTTGTCGGGACAGTTGGGTGGCATTAGTATTGCTACGTTAAATCCTCCATATGGAAATCTTGGATCGGCTTCTAGCCCTCTCCAGTGTCCGAATCCTCCAGCAGCGGCAACAACGCCCTGTCTGATGCTCCAGGTTACGTACGCCTCGGTCTCAGCCCTACCCCATGGTGACTCTATTATCACCTTGTCTCCGTTCTTTATCCCTCTTTCTTTAGCATCCAGTGGGTTAATCCATAGTGGGTTCTTGCCGTTCCTCTTCATCAATTGTGGTATGTTGAAGGTTGATGAGTGCTCATGATGCAGTAATCTGAAATTCTGCAGGATTAGTGGATAATTCTCGTCAGGTACGAGTTCTGGATACTCCTCCTCAACAGGTTTATAGTCTGGAAGCGGGTCGACACCTTTCTCTTCAGCTACTGGGTTCTTAAAGTTGTACTTTCCGGTCTTTGTTGTTCCTGAAGAGCTGTATCCCTCAGGTGGATTAAAGCTGCCCCACTTCTTGTACTTGTAGTATTCGGCTTTGTCGGTGATTATGTATCCCTTCTCTTTCAGCTCCTCTAAACTCCACTCTTCTCCAAGCATGTTCTCGAATGCCTCTTCAATGTCTTTCCATGGGAAGTATTCGCCGTATCCTAGCCTCTTCGCTATTTGCATATATATCCAGTACGTTGGCTTAGCGTTGTACATTGGCTCAATTGCCCTGAAGAATCCTGAGACAAAAGCATCGTACAACCAATCCGTCCTGATGTCATCCATCTCTAGGAATGAACAATCTGGCAGGACTACGTGGCTTAGCAGTCCTGTGTTGTTCATAAACGCATCGATCGTTGCAACGAACTTCAGTTTCTTGATCGCATCAACAACCGCCTGCTGATTTGACCAGGATAGAACGGGATCTCCCCAGTAGCAGATCAATGCCTTTATCTTTCCTTCCTCTACATCTCTCGGGAAGTAGGATGGCACCCATCCGGCCCACATTTTTACCTTATCCAATTTCTCCTTCGCAGTATTTTTCGGTGGTTTCGGCTCGTCTCTCCATGCGCTCTTTAGTTTTCTCTTGAATGGAAGCGATGGACCACCAGGGGCATCCCAGGTACCCATCAAGCCGTTTAATGCCATTATCGCTTGTGTCGCATAGAATCCGTCTGGGTTTTGTGCTATTCCGCACCAAATCATAACTGCTGGATGTTCTGCGTTGGCAAACTCTAGAGCAATTCTTTCGATTGTCTCCGCTGGGACGCCGCTTATCTTTTCGGCCCACTCGGGTGTTCTTGGGATTCCGTCTTCCTCGCCCAACAACCTCTTTTTGAAATCCTCGAACCCATAGGTCCAGTTCTCGACGAACTCTTTATTGTACAACTCGTTCTTCACTATTACATAGCACATCGCCATTGCGATTGCCGCA
>QMZD01000079.1 GCA_003662985.1 Archaeoglobales archaeon
TGCATCTTTGCCGGTACAAGTCCCGTTGGCGGGCTGCCAGAGCCCGACTTCCTTTTTGCATGTAACAACATCTGCAACACAGTGGTGAAGTGGTATGAAGTTCTCAGCAGAATTTTTGATGTTCCCCTCTTCCTCCTTGACATACCCTTTGTTAGGAAAGAGCTGAAGGAAAGCTATATCGACTACGTTGAGGGACAGCTCTATGAATTCATAGATTTTCTTGAAAAAACATATGATGCCGAATTTGAAGAGAAGAAGTTTAAAGAAGTTCTCAGACTGTCGATTGAGGGTGTTAAAAGCTATGGTGATGTTTTATTGATGGGGAAACATAAACCCTCTCCGCTAACCTGTTTCGATGCCTTCCTTAACATGGCTCCTATCGTCTGTCTCAGGGGCACAGAAGTCCCTCTGGTTTTTTACGGAGAGATGAGAGAAGAACTTGAGGAGAGAATCAGGAACGGGGTCTATGCTGTCGATAACGAAAAATACCGACTCCTCTGGGACAACATTCCAGTGTGGTACAGGATGAGATGGCTTTCCGAGTTTTTTATTGAAAAAAATGCATGTTTAGTTGCAGATACCTACACAAATGCTTGGACAGCTTTGACAGATATGAAGAAAAGAAACCCAATAAGAAGTCTTGCAGAAACTTACATCAAAATCTATTTAAACATCGGATTGGATTTTATGGTTGAGAAGATAAACAGGCTCATTGATCTCTTTGATGTTAACGGAGTCGTAATCCACAGCAACAGAAGCTGTAAGCCTTATTCTTTCGGCCAATATGAAATTCAGAAGATGCTCGACGTTCCGTCGGTGGTCATAGAAGCTGACATGACCGATTCGAGAATCTTTTCCGAGTCTCAGGTTGAGAACAGGCTTGAGGCATTTCTTGAAACCTTATAGTTGAACCATCTGGTGTTAGCTTGTAGTTAAACCATCTGATGTTACATCTGATGTTAGGATATTTCCAAATATTTTAATATTTGACTGTTCTTAATTTCAAAAAACTGGGTTGGTAGGATGGCCAAATCTAAAAGACAGAAAAATTGTTTATCGGATTCTACAGAGTTGACAGCAAACATCTTACTTGAGCTATTTGACATGCTGGATCAAATGGTCTCGATTATTGACGATGATTTTAATATCATCAAAACGAACAAAAAGATGTGCAAAGCTTTTGGAGATGTTGTAGGAAGGAAATGTTATGAGATTTTTCACTCCACCAACTCCCCACCACCCTACTGCCAAATTCTTTCCCTGCTTGAAGGCAGAGGAGATGTAGGAGAGTTTCTTGAGAACTCACTGGGAAAATGGATAAGGGTTAAGGTTAGGGAAATCGGAGTGGATGGAGAAAGAGCCTTTCTCCATATAGTGGAGGATATCACAAACAGGAAGGACCTTGAGCTTCAGCTCATAAGAGAGAAGATGCTTAGCGAGTCTATTATCGAAAATGCCATTTCTCTCATAATCGGATTCGATGAGGAGGGAGATGCCGTCATTTTTAACAGGAAGATCGAAGAATTGAGCGGAATTCATAGAAATGACGCTAGATTTGAAAGATTTCTTGAGTTAATTCCTGATGATGAAAAAATAAAAATGGTTGATTTTTTAAATAGGATAAAAGAAGAAGGTTCTGCGGAACTTACGACATCCTTCAGGGCTGTAGACGGAGAGAGAAAAATCTGGTGGCAGGGTAAGAGTATAAACTGGGACTCGAAAAAGATACTTGTTCTGATAGGTAATGATATAACAGAAGCTGAGAGGATAGAGAAGAAACTCAAAGAATCAGAAGAAAAGTATAGAACGCTTGTTGAAAAAAGTCATGATGGAATTTATATTCTCAAAGATAACAGATTCATTTTTGTTAACGACAGGGCATCTGAAATCACGGGTTACTCAAAAGAAGAGCTCTACGCAATGGATCCATTTCTGCTCATCCATCCTGATGATAGGGAGAAACTTATAGAGAGTGGAGAGAGGAGATTAAGAGGTGAGAACGTTCCAGAAGCATTTGATGCAAGGGTTATCACGAAAGATGGTAATGTTAGGTACTGTAATTTTTCTGTAAGGCTAATAAATTATACAGGAAAGCATGCAATTCTTGGAACTGTGAGGGACTACACAGAGAGAAAGCTAGTAGAAGAGGAGCTAAGAAAAAGTGAGGAAAAGTATCGAAGTCTTGTAGAAACAATGGACGATATCGTATTCTCCCTCGATTTGGAGGGTAAATTCACTTTCTTAAATAAGAGGTTCGAGGAGAAAACAGGCTATAAGATCGAGGAACTGATTGGTAAGCGATTCGTAGAAATTCTCTCTCCTGAATACGCTGAAGCTGCAAAGAAAAGCTTTGAGATGGATGTTAAAGGAAAAAAGACACCATTGCTTAGAGTTGAAATCATAAATAGGGATGGAAATAAAATACCTGTCGAAATCAACGCTACGAGTCTTTACCATGGGGGAGAGATAGTTGGTAGAATAGGAGTTGCAAGGGATATATCAGAAAGAATAAGAATGGAAAAGGATATAAATGAAAGAACAGAGCTCCTAAAGCTAATTAACAAAATTCTGAGGCATGATATAACAAATGATCTGTCCGTTATAGCTGGCGCAACAGATATCTTGCTATCAAAAACTAAAGATGAAGAGAAAAGAGAACTTTTGGAGGTTATAGGTTCAGCCGTAGAGAGGAGTACAGACCTTATAAATAGGATGAGGGAACTAGAGAATCTTACATTAGGTGGAGAATTAAAGCCTTTAGAGGCTCATAAGGTAGCGAAAGAAGTTCTTGATGAGTTTAGGGCCGAGTTCAAGATAAAAGGAGAAATCAAAGGGGAATGCGTAGTAAAGGCGGATGATGCACTGAAAACAGTTTTCAGTAATTTGATAAGAAACGCAGTCGTGCATGGGGGAACTGAGAGAATAGAGATTTCATTTCAAAAGAAAAATGGTGTTTGTGAGATAAGAATAGCTGATTTTGGTAAGGGAATTCCGGATGAAATGAAGAATAGAGTTTTCGAGGAGGGAGTTACCTTTGGTGAGACTGGTAAAACGGGTTTAGGATTGTATATAGTTAAAAAAGTTGTAGAAAGGTACGGAGGGAGCGTTTTTATAGAAGATAATATTCCAAAAGGTGCTGTTTTCGTTTTAAGGATTTCCACACAAAATTGAAGTTTTACTTCGCTATATAAGAAGGGGAATTGAGTGTGAGTTGGCCATATAGCTCCTCATAGTCCCCTCGTAGACGGCTTCTAGGATGAGGTATACCAAAAATTGGTAAAGAGTTTAACTATGGTGAAAATTTGTGAATAGAACGTGTTTTAGCTCGAGGGATTGAGTCTTTTTGCAAATTGAGGATTTTTTTATAAATCTCTGAAGTCTTCAATTATAGTTTTCATCACTTCATTTCCAAGCCGAAAAGTATAAGCACTTTGAAGTAAATAATAAAAGTTAGAGTAGAATAGATTTCACTGATTTATTTTTGTAGAAACCCTCATAAAAAACAAAAGGGGGTGATTGGAGGGAGTGGTATGTTAGACAAGCTTTCTGTATTCATGCATCTCGTAAACAATCCTGCAACAAAAAGATCACTCCAAAGTTTGACTGGGTATTGCCAAACCTGTGGTAAAACCAGACTTGAGGTTGCTCTTGAGCTCTTTGTCGGGGAAAGAGATGAGGCTTGCTGGAAATGTAAACTTGCTGAAAGAATAATCGAACCAATTTTACAGAAAGGAGCGGATGCTTTTAACATCACATTAAATGAGCTAAGGGAGAAGTTTAGAGATTCATACTGGAGAAAGGGGCTTGCTAGCGTGATAAAAGGTCTTGCGCACTTTGGGGTTAGAAAGCCCTTCGTCCCCGGAGCTCCATTCCAGGTCGTTTGGGATGTGACGTACGCTTGTAATCTTCAGTGTAAGCACTGTTATGCCACGGCTGGCAAACCGTTGCCAGATGAGTTAACAACTGAAGAAGCTTTGGATGCGATAGATAAATTCAACAAGCTCGGTGTAACAATAATCTCTTTTTCCGGTGGAGAACCTTTGGTAAGGAAAGACATCCTCGAATTGACGAGATATGCATCAGAAAAAGGAATTTACGTTGCAATAGCAACAAACGGGACTCTCATAACTGAGAAAAAAGCAAAAGAGATGAGGAAAAGTGGAGTTAGCTATTTACAGATAAGTTTAGACGGCACAAGAGAAACGCATGATGCCTTCAGGGGGATTCCTGGATGTTATGACAGGACGATTGAAGGAATAAAGAACGCTGTTAAGGAAGGTTTCTTTGTCAATGTTTCAATGACGATTACAAAGCTAAATTTGTTTGAAGTTCCGAAAGTAATCGAGCTTTGCAGAAAGTTAGGTGTGAACTGGTTCATGCACTACAATTTCATCCCAACTGGTAGAGGGAAAGATATAATCCACCTCGATCTATCGCCAGGGGAAAGGGAAAGGTTGCTCAAAACGCTCTATGAAAACAATAATGGTTCCGATCTAAACTTACTCTCAACTGCTCCTCAATTCGCAAGAATAGCTTTGCAGTATGGTGCAGAGTTTATCCCAACTCATTTCTATAATGTAAATGCTGGAGAAAGACTGAAACAGCTGGCAGAATTTATTGGAGGGTGTGGAGCAGGAAGATTCTATATATCGATGAGGGCGAATGGGGACATCCAACCATGTGTCTTTTTCCCGCTAAAAGTAGGGAATGTGAGAGAGGATGACTTGGAAAATCTATGGCTCCACAACAAGGTCTTTGAGGATCTAAGAAACAGAGAACTAATCGAGGGTTGCGGAAATTGTGGCTACAGACATTATTGTGGAGGTTGTAGGGCAAGGGCATACAACTATTTTGGGGATTACCTCAAACCCGATCCAGGATGTATAAACAATAAGAGGTATTGGGAAGAAATCGTTTCTGCAATTGAGGTTGAAGCAAGCTCGTTATGATTGCCCTCATCAACCCAAATGCTAGCGTGGAAGTTGTATCCCAGCTTGGTATAGCCACTCCACCCCTTGGTCTTGGTTATCTTGCTTCTACATTGAGGGAAAGAGGTTTCAAGGTTAGAATTATCGACGATTTGGTTGAGAGACTAGAGTTCAGCGAGCTTATTGATAGAATAAAGGATGCATTAATAGTAGGCATAACTTCTACAACTCCAACTTTTAATTCAGCTTTAAAATATGCTTGTAGTATTAAGAAGAGGCTACCAGATGTTTTTATAATTCTGGGTGGAGTTCATGCCACCTTTATGCCCCATCGCGTGATAAAAAGCGAGTGTGTTGACGCGGTCTGCGTTGGAGAGGGTGAATACACTTTGGCTGAAGTTGCAGAGAGGATGAGTTCTGAGAGATCGCTTAAAGGTGTGAAGGGTCTGATTTACAAGGAGAACGGAATGGTATTCAATAACGGAAAGAGGGAATTTATAGAAGATCTCGATGCACTACCCTTTCCCGCCTTTGACCTAATGCCTCTCGAAAAATATACTGTTTTAGGACATAAGTTGGAGCAGTTTCCAATGATAACTTCTCGTGGCTGTCCGTTTGGTTGTAGATACTGTTCTTCCTCCTTATTTTTAGGAAGAAAATTCAGGGCGAGGAGTCCTAAGAATGTAGTGGATGAGATTGAATGGCTCCTAAATGATTTTGGTGCGAGGCATATAGCATTTGGAGATGACACATTTACGCTCAACAGAAAAAGGGTAATTGAGATATGTAACGAGATTATTGAGAGAAAGCTCGACGTGAACTGGAGCTGCTCATCAAGGGTTGACACGATATCTCCTGAGATGCTTGAGAGAATGAAGATGGCCGGATGCGTTGCGATTTATTATGGAGTCGAATCTGCAAGTTCGGAGATCCTTAAATACTATCGAAAAAGAATTGATTTGGAGAAAGTAAAAAGAGCCGTGAAATTAACAAAAAAGGCTGGCATAGAAACGATCTGCTCTTTCATCATTGGTTCGCCTTTTGAAAGGAGAGAAGACATCAAAAAAACCTTGAAGTTTGCAATAAAACTTAATCCTGATTATGCACAGTTCTCGGTTCTTACGCCCTATCCCGGTACTGAAATATACTACGAAGCAAAAGAAAAGGGATTACTATTAACAGAGAACTTCGATAACTACACAGCAGGAAAGCCCGTTTTAAAAAACATCTACATGTCACCGCAAGAGATAATAAGACTACTGAGATACTGTTACTTGAGATTCTACCTTAGCCCCAGATTCATTTGGAACCAGATAAAGAAGAAAAGGATCGGGATAATTTTAGATGTGGTAAGAAAAGTGTTTCAGAAAAACTAAGAAATCATTCGGTGGAAAGTTAAGACATCTTGGACTAATTTCTTTCTACATCTCGTTAAAGTTCATCTGGCAAAACATCTGCTTTGCAAGTTTTATTAGGCGTTTATAACTCAAAATAGAGTAACCAACAACTTAATCTCCAAGAAATCCTAGATTTCCAGGTTTTAAACTTTCCACAGACTTTTCGAACTCTTCGATAAATTCTTCCTCCGTCCCTCTCTCGATTACGCAAGCGGCAGCTATTTTATGGGTTGCATCGGCAAAACCGCCAACCGCATCACTCGCTTTGGGCACTAGAACGTCAAGCCCCGGAGCTACACCTCTTAGGATCATCCTCTCAAGCTGAGTTGGAGCTCTTCCACTCATTTTCACGGCATTCCAGTCGATTTCTCCAATGTCAGGAATGATTCTGGGCATATTCTGAAAGCCTATCAGATACTTCCTTCCATCCACAAACATCATGTCTTTTATTAGCTGACAAAACTCGCCGACGGACTTGACGCCCAGGGGGGAAAATCTATCTCCTACATGGAACCATTGAGTGTATCTCCCCACATTGAAACCCTCGTCTCTTAATCTTTCAATTTCTGCACGAAACTTCTCCTCTCTTAGTCTATCGAGTTCCTCAGCCTCTTGGAGAGTTTTCTCATCAAAACCTTCAAACAGTACCTTGACAGCATCCCTGTAACATCTCATCCCATAACCGCATGCACCAAGATCGGTTAGATACTTCGCAACAATGTCGGCAAACTCATTGAAGAAGTTTATAAAGTACCTTTCCTTGTACTGCTCTAGCTTTACCTTTACTTGTCCTTCATCAATCGCCTCCTGAAGGGCGAACCTATCTAAACCGAGAACTCCCCCACTTCTGTCGTGATAATCCCCTACAGCCCCTATAACGGCGATATAGGCGTACTTCTTTGCTTCCTCGGTTATTCTCCTGAAAAATATATAATTTAGAGTTGCTGCCGATACAAACACATCTCCTGAGATGCCACCAA
>QMZD01000080.1 GCA_003662985.1 Archaeoglobales archaeon
AGAGGATTCAACGAATTCGGAGATTCTCATCCCCGTTCTTGCAATCTTGTCTCTATAGCAAGGGCCGATACCTCTTCCTGTAGTGCCGATCTTTTTCGCATGGGCATCCTTTTTTGGATTATCTTCCTCCCTATGTTTTGGCAGGATGGTATGAGCGCTCGATGAGATTATAAGCCTTCTTTCGTCAATCTTAAAACCCATTCTCTCAAGGTTCTCGATCTCACTGACAAGAACTTCAGGATCAACAACAACCCCATTTCCTATCACATTCAGCTTATCTTCATGAACGATGCCCGAAGGAATCAAGTGAAACTTGAATTTCTTCTCCCCCACGACAACAGTATGGCCAGCATTATTGCCGCCAGCATACCTTATCACAACATCAGCCTTTTCAGCCAGAAAATCGACGATCTTCCCTTTTCCCTCATCTCCCCACTGTCCACCGACTACGATAATTGTCTGAGTCATAATGGAAATTGGGGAGGAGAATAGTTAAATCTTACCATATCCCGCCGTATCTGATGTATCGCATAACCTCCAATTTTTTACCATGAGTTTAACCATAACTTTAACTTTAAAACAACACATTTTTCCGAACCGACAACAATAAATTTA
This sequence comes from Archaeoglobales archaeon, assembly GCA_003662985.1. Taxonomy (GTDB): domain Archaea; phylum Halobacteriota; class Archaeoglobi; order Archaeoglobales; family Archaeoglobaceae; genus Archaeoglobus_A. The sequence goes on from QMZD01000080.1 coordinate 616, forward strand.
TCTATTTATCATGATTAATTTAACCATGGAAATTATGAAATATAGCTATCGTCATCGCTGGATCATTTTTGGTATTCTCGCAGCTATATACTTCTTCGTTTACTTCCATCGCACGTCTTCGGCGGTTATTGCAAAGGAACTCATGGCGGAGTTTGCTGTATCAGCTGTCGCTATCGGCCTAATGTCATCCCTTTACTTCTATCCCTATGCGGTAATGCAGATACCCGTAGGAACCCTCTCTGATACACTTGGCACGAGAAAAACCGCCACCTTTTTCACGTTCATAGCTTTCGTTGGAGCAACCCTTTTCGGTTTGTCTGCCAATTTCTCGATGGCATTGGTGGCGAGGCTGCTCATGGGTATTGGAGTTTCAGGAGTCTACATCCCTACGCTAAAAATCCTGTCCCAGTGGTTTAGAGAGCAGGAATTCGCCAGCCTTACGGGCGTGCTGCTTGCAGTAGGCAACTTCGGAGCTATATCCTCAGCCTATCCCCTTGCTATGATGGTCATATTTTTCGGCTGGAGGAATTCCTTTCTGGTAATCGGAGCGATAACTTTGATTCTCGCCATCCTCTGCTGGGTAATCGTGAGAGATTCCCCAGCTTCCGTTGGTCTGATGCCGATCGTAAAAGCCCAGACAGGAAAAGTAAACATTAAGGAAGGAATTAAAAGTGTTTTAAAAAATAAATATTTCTGGCCCCTCGCGATATGGTTCTTTTTTGAATACGGAGGAATAATGGGCTATCAGGGATTGTGGGGAGGGCCATACTTGATAGAGGTCTACGGCCTTAATAAGGCGGAAGCTGGAGCGATCCTGATGATGGTTGGAATCGGAATGATGCTCGGAAGCCCGATCATTGGCTTTTTATCAGACAAGATACTCAAAGCAAGAAAGTGGACGCTGATAATCTTCACGATAATCTACTTCCTCACATGGATGCCCTTCGCTTTTGCAACCTCAGCCCTAAGCATTCCGATCCTCTACGCTCTCTCTTTCATCATGGGTTTCTCAGGAGGTGTGCTAATCATAACCTTCACATCAACAAAAGAGCTCTTTCCTCTGGCAATTACGGGAATAGCTACGAGCATGGTGAACATATTTCCATTCATTGGAGGTGCAGTATTTCAAACGATCATGGGGTATCTTATGGATATGGTTGGAAAAGTAGGGGCTGTGTACCCCCCTGAAGCTTATTCGATCGCTTTTAAGTTTTGCTTCGTCGCAGCCTTAATATCACTGATCTGCTCTTTGATTACTAAGGAGACCTATCCTCAATAGACGTATTCCCCACGGCGAAAAGAATTTAGTGGGATGAAATCTCTTTATACTTATGGATTTCCACAAGAATTCAAAAGATTCGAGGAGTACGAAGGGTTCAGAGAATCGTGAAAACTTCGAGAGAAAGGAAACAGAAAGATCGAATGAAATGAGCAAATCAGATAAGAGGATTATCCCCTACATCGATAAAGCCCAGGTAAAAGAGAGGGTCAAGAAGTTCCTTCTTTCAAGAGGATATTCTGAAAATGAGATTTTTGAAGACGTGGTTCTTGATTTAAAAGATACACCCGTTCTCATCGATCTACTTGTAAAGTTGGAGGACGAGAACAAAATTCTAATCCTCTGCGACTCTCCCAGCGAAACCCTCACCCTTACAGCAAGGCTTTCAACTTTGATTGCTAAACTCCTCGAACCCCCAGCGAGAATTTCGGTTGCAACGAACTGGATGGAGAGCGAAATTACGGATTTGCTTACTGGCAGAACGAGATACAGCCTGGATTGTATCCCTTCCAAGCAGGAAATAAAGGAAATGCAAAATCCTTCTTTCGACAGAAGCAAAGATGAAAAGATAAAAAAGGTTGTTTCAGGACTCTATTCGATGAAGTGTCGAAAGTGCGGGTTAAATTTTAGATGTCAGTGATTTTGGATTTTCTTGGATTCAATAAACTTCCGTAAACTTATCTCATGTAGGATGTCCTTGGATTTATCTCACCGACGAAATTGTGCTTTACAAGCTCCTTAGCCTCGTCAAGCGAATAGTTGCCAAGCAACCACATCGTTTTTACCAAGGCAACCTCTGGCAACATGTCTTCGCCCTCTATCACCCCAGCGTTTATCAGATCTCTGCCCGTATCATAGACTCTGTCACATATTCTGCCCCAGATACACTGAGATGTCATTACAACCAGTGAGTCGTCGCATAGCCTTCTGAGCGTGTCGATCCAGTCCGTTGAGACATGTCCCAACCCAGTCCCTTCAAGCACGAAACCCCGGTAGCCTTTGTCATAATAGAAATCAAGGATATCTGGAGGTAAGCCCGGGAAAAACTTCACGAGAACGCATTTTTCTTCGAGCTTGTCTTTCAAAGCCAGTTCTCTCTCGTTTCGTTTGATGAAATCGATGTTCCATTCGATCCTTCCAGAGGGATACTCCACCTTGCCGATGGGAAGCTGATTTACCGATTGGAAGGCATCCCTCCTCGAAGTGTGATTCTTTCTGACTTTCACGGCCCGATGGATGTGGCAGTAACTATCGCTGGTTGTTGCATGCATCACCACAGCAACCTCTCCAAGCTCCGAGCTTGCAGCATGAGCAGCGCATAGCAAATTCATCGTTGCATCACTCGAAGGTCGATCGGAGCTTCTTTGAGAGCCTACGAAAATGATAGGCACTGGGGTGGAGAGCATAAAGGCTATCGCCGAACTCGTATACGCCATCGTGTCGGTGCCATGGGTAACGATAACCCCATCATGTCCATCTTTTATGCTTTTATAGATCTCATTCGCAAGTTCAATCCAATTTCTGGGCTTCATGTTCTCCGACAGGATGTTGTAGAGCAGCATCGAATCGATGTTACATATCTCCTTGAGCTCGGGAACCTCTGCAAGTATCTCTTCTGAGGAGAACTGACTTGTTACGGCTCCCGTTCTGTAATCGACCTTGCTCGCGATCGTTCCACCAGTTGAAATTATCTTCAAGTTCGGCAAACCTGGGCGCTTCTCAAAGGTTTCTTTAAAAGTGGGAATCGGCTTAATTTCAAAAACCTCGAGTATCTCATAATCTTTCAAACCAATATTGTATCCGTTATCGAGCTTTAGCACGAGGTTATCGGATCTTGTGGGCATCACGACTCCTTCAAATGTCTTGCCCTTAACCTTAACCTTTATCCTTTTCCCGATCAACTCATCTAAATCCATTTAAACCACCATCATGCTATAAGTTCTTGAAGTTCTTCGTAAAGTCTTTCAAGCGATTGAGAAACTTTTTCAACCACGGAGTCAAGCTCGTCCCATTCGCTCTGGAGCTTTCCGTATCTGTCTTCTATCATCCTTTTCACTTCGGCTTTTGACGGTGAACCTATATTTTTTCTTTTTTCCACCAGATTTTCCGGTTCAACAGATAGATCATCCTCAGAAACTTTCTCTTTTATTTTTCCAACATACTCCTTGGCCACCCTTTCGGCAGCTTCGAGCAAATCATCTAAGCTAGGATTCGTTTTTCCTTCTAAAGCCAGCTGACCAACGATTTTATGGGAGATTCTAAATGGAATTCCAACCTTCTGAACGAGCATATCAGCTATATCTGTTGCAGCAGAAAATCCCTTTGAGGCTTTTCTTTTCATTTCATGTGCTTTGAATTCAAGGGTCGATAACATTCTGGACATCAAAATCGTGGAAATCTCTGCACTTTCCAAACTGAAGTATATCAGTGGATTCATCTCTTGGAAATCCCTGTTATAAGCAAAGGGCATGGCTTTGTAGATCATCATAGCAGAACTCAGATTTCCGCAGATCCTAGCTGCTCTCGCCCTGATTAGCTCGGCTATATCGGGATTCTTTTTCTGGGGCATGATGCTTGATGATGAAGCGAATGCATCAGAAAGCTCAAGGAAGTTGAATTCTGAACTCCATAAGATGAGCTCTTCAGCAATTCTGCTCAAGGAGAGCATCAGCGATGAGCAGGCGAATATAGCTTCGATGGCGAAGTCTCTAGATGCAACAGCATCCATTGTGTTCTCAAATACCCCGTCGAATCCTAGTAAGCTAGCGGTAAGCTCCCTGTCAAGCTCAAACGAGGTTGAGGCGAAAGCAGCAGCTCCCAGAGGGTTTTTGTTCACCCTTTTGAAAGTCTGAAATGTCCTCTCGTAATCCCTCCATAACATGTCGTGATATGCGAGCAGATGATGTGAGAGCCGAGTTGGCTGAGCGTATTGCAGATGGGTGAAGCCGGGGAGAATTACATCCACATTTTCCTTTGCAAGCCTTAGAATCGTTTCTCTCAGCTCAAGAATTGCCGACAGAATTGCAAGCAATCTGTCTCTCGCATACAATCGCAGACAAGCAGCCACCTCATCGTTTCTCGATCTTGCTGTATGCATTTTTGCAGCGCTATCAGTTAGCTCGGTAAGTTTAGCCTCGATTGCCTCATGAACATCCTCATATCCTTCATCCAGCTTGTCGAATCCCTCGTCCTTGATTTTCATCAATCCTAAAACTATCTCCCTTGCGTCATCCTTCGTCAGATGTCCTTTCTTATACAATCCAAGGGTATGGGCAAAATCAACGAGTATATCGTAATAGAAGATGTCTCTATCATCTTCAAGTGAGGAAGAGAACTCTAAAGCGAGTTTATCCATCGAGGTTTTGAGACGACTCCTGACAATCTCCTTTTTGCTGATTCTAGCGGTATTATCTTTTTTACTATCATTTTTATTTTCCTCATTTGATCTTTTAAATTCTAATTCCCCCATTATACCTTACTCCTAGATTTTTATTTTCTTAATTTTCAATTTCCAATTTCCAATCTCAATTACTTCTCAATATAACACCATCTATCGCTTGTATCCACGTTTCTTCCACCAGACTTCGCCTTTATAAGTTATTCTTACAATTCTATGATACGGCAAGGGTGTCTCATCGTCCAGATAGATAAATTTATGTCCTATCTCCCCCACTGAGTCTCCACCAATCACCCTTATCCCCTTTGGCCTGTCTATGAACTCTATTTTTACTTCCCGGATATCCTCTTCAGGATTCCACTTAAAGTAATTTAAAAGTTCTCTGATCGTTTTGAATTTTCTAAATTTCTCTGCTTTCATCTATGGATGTTGTAATCAAAAAAAGAGAGTTAAATTTCCTCATTCTTCGCAAGCTCTACGAGCTGTCCTTTTATGTTGAGTTTTAGGGACTTCTTTGCAGCAGCCCTTATGAAAAGTGGATCCAGCTGAAGACTTCTGCTTATATGCGGTACCGACATTCTACCTACATTTATCTCCTGGATTATCTTAGAAACTACCTCCTCGAGCTCGTCATCGGGCAGAAAGATTACCTCAAGAATTTTGTTCAAATCCTTTAGCGAGGCGAAGAAGTTAGCACTGAGATGAGTATAGCTAACATGGTATTCCTTCTCTGGCGTTCCACCTGGATTAGATGGCATTCTCCATTTAACCTCAAGCATTCCCGCATGCTTCAAGATCTTCAACGCCTCCTCCACGCCATCTCCGAATTCCTTCTCAAGTTCTTCGTAGGTCATCCATCTGTCAAGCAAAGATTCGTAAACCCTTCTGTACATTTTCGTTGAAAATATCTGAAGAATCGGAACCAGTTCCACGATATCGCTGACAAGCTTCGCTCTTTTTGCCATTCCATCACCTTCAAAAAATAATCAAAGAAGGTAGACCTCTGGGATATTTTTAGTTTTCTATCCTATTTGACTACTTGCTATTTTAGATGGAATTAATATTTCAATTATCTCGATAATTATCTCGATTATTTCCATTCCAACTAAAACACAAAAGACATAAAACTCCAAGTGAAAACTCCAAATGAGAGCTATTGAAGGTGCACATATGGTTGATGTAAAAGTAAAAAGAGGGGTAAAAACTTCCAAGAAACAGAGGCCAGATTTGGATACGTACTTCATGGACATAGCAAAGGTCGTTGCTAAAAGATCCACCTGTTTAAGGCAGAATGTGGGAGCCGTTATAGTAAAGGACAAAAGAATCCTATCAACAGGTTACAATGGAGCTCCTACCGGGCTTCCCCATTGCCTCGATATAGGCTGTCTCAGAGAGGAGCTGAATATCGCTTCTGGAGAGAGGCACGAGCTTTGCAGAGCCGTTCATGCTGAGCAGAACGCCATAATTCAGGCTGCAGTCCATGGAGTTAGCATTGCCGGAGGGACTCTTTATACAACCCATCAACCATGTATAATGTGTGCTAAGATGATAATCAATGCAAAGATCAAAAAGGTCGTTTATGGGAAGAGGTACGCTGACGAGAGAGGCTTAGAATTCCTGAGAGAGGCAAATATAGAAGTAGTCTATAAGCCCCTGAATGAGGAAGAAGAATGAAGATGTAACGCCTTAATTCTGAGTGTTGAAACACTAACTTAACCATGCTGGAGCACCGTGAGGTACTAAGAAGTGTAGCCCACCCTGTGGGGTTCCCCTCACTGCTTAGGGAACTCATGGCGGGGTGGGCATTTCAGAATTGTTCATAGAGGTATAAAACACCTTCGAGAAAGGATCGCTTTTAACGTTTTATTTTAACAATTTTAAATTTTTTTAACCTTAACACCGCATCATTTAGGGAATAAATTCAGATCAAGTTTCTCATCAAGCTCCCTCACTTTCTTTGGCACCTCTGACATAATCTCCTTCTCGCCGATCCTAACCATGTAAACCTTGGA
>QMZD01000081.1 GCA_003662985.1 Archaeoglobales archaeon
AATTTTTTAAATTTTTTATTCCTATCCCATTTCCCAAGGTTCGCTATTTTTGTAACAATTTTTAAACCGAGAGTACCAACGGATTTTGGTGTGCTAAATGGATCTCGAAGGATTTGCAAGGAGAATGCTCTCTCGAACGGGAGAAGAAAAAGTCAGAAAGCTGCTTGCTGAAAGGATAACGGAAATAAAGAGCTGGAATTACGAAAGAGCCGAGAAATGGGCACAGGCGGTTATTCTGGAAGTGAAAAATGCAACCTCGAAGTCCCATCCCGTTCTGGATTATCGTTCCTCAGGAGTTAGCATGGGAGAATTTGGTGTTGGATCAAGGGGACGAGGAGATTTCTACGTTCACAGAAAGATTGCAGAAGTAATAGGAGAAAGTAACGCTGTCCTCTCCACAAAAGATCTTGATGATGCTGGGGTTGTTAGGTATGGAAACTCCTACATCTCCGTCGCTATAGACGGAATTCATTCAAGGCTTAGCGAGTATCCATTTGTAGCTGGCTTTCACGTTACGAGGGCTGCGATGAGGGATGTTTACGTTATGGGAGCGAGGCCGGTAGCTGTTTTCTCGGACATCCACGTTGCCGACGACGGAGATGTGGCGAAGATTTTTGATCATATAGCTGGGATCACAGCTGTTTGCGATTTAACCGGAGTGCCTTTAGTCAGCGGGAGTACACTGAGAATCGGAGGTGACATGGTAATTGGTGAAAGAATGACCGGTGGTGTCGGCTGCGTTGGTGTTTCAGAGCAGATCACCCCAAGAAAGAATGCAAAAGAGGGCGATGTAATCCTGCTGACAGAGGGAGCTGGAGGTGGAACGATCGTTACAACTGCCATATTCTATGGAATGCATGAGCTTATCGACGAAACACTAAACATCGATTTCCTTCTCTCGTGTGAAGCCCTCTTCTCAGAAAACATTGTTGGAAAAATCCACTCAATGAGCGATGTAACCAACGGTGGGATCAGAGGTGATGCCGAGGAAATTTCATCCGTTTCAGGCACGGCTTTGGTCTTCGATTACGAAAAAACTAGGAAAGCTGTGAATCCTAAAATCCTTGGAATGCTAGAAGAACTTGAAATCGACTTTATGGGTGTATCAATAGACTCATTGATGGTCATTGCTCCTCCTGATGTTGCCAAACTCGTTAAAAAAGCAATAAGGAAGATTAATGTTAAGGTTGTCGAGGCTGGCTGGGTTGAGAAGGGAAAAGGAGCTTATTTCATCAAGGATAGGAAGAAAGAACTCCTTAAACCGAGGTTTAGGGAGTCCGCCTACACACCTTTGAAGAGGATCGTTGGTGAGGCGACGCCACCTGACTTTGAGGAGATGCGAGAAAAGGTTGATCTCGCAGCAAAGGCTGCTATTGAAAAGAAGATGAAGGTCATCGAGAGGATCAAAAAGAGAGATAAGAGAGGTAATTAGATAATTTAGATAATTGGATAATTGAACAATCATTGAACAATCAGGGCAAATCCCATCGAGCTCTCGGATCTTCCTTTATGTATTTCTCTATCAGCCTACTTTCTACATCAACCTCAAAGAGGTTAGATAGGCTTATTACCATGAACAGAACATCGCTTAGCTCCTCTCTGATGGCCTCTTTCTCCCCTCTCCTCACAGCCTCCGCAAGCTCTCCAACCTCCTCCATGAGAACGGCAAGAAGGAAAAGGGGTCCAGAATTTCTATCGGTTTCGAGGTATTTCTCTCCTATCTTTGATCTAAGCTTCTCCAGCTCCATAAAATAGATGATCAGGATAATTTTAAATATCTTGCTGGTTTAAAAACGGTTGAAATGAGTCAAGTTAACGTTGAATTGGAGTCCGATTCGGAAGCAAGTTCTGAAGAAGAGACTGCCGACAGTAGAGAGTTTGAGTATCTGCTGATTGGCTGTGGGAGTTTTGGGTTTAATGTGTTGAAGGAGCTTGCCAAAGAAGGCAAACAGGTTCTTGCGGTTGACTCCTCTCCTGAAAAAATCGAAGTCTTGAAGGATCAGGATTTTAATGCAATCTTAGGGGATATTTCCAATGAGGAGTTTCTCCTCTCCTTCGACTATAGCAAGATTTCAGTCGTGTTTCTTCTTCTCCCGAACTTCGATATAAATAAAAAAGCCATTAAGCTAATCAGATCCGTCTCAAAGTCCGTCTTTATAATTGCCAGGGGTTCTGGCACAAAAGAGAAAGAGGAACTCGAATCTGTTGGGGCAGACGCGGTGATAACCCCTTCTTCTGCAATGACAAGGGTAGTAATAGAAACCCTAAACCGAATAGAGACACTCCGAAGGATCAGGAAGTTCAAAGAAGTTCTCAGCAGTATGCGGGAAAGCAAGCTTGCTATTTTTACCCACGACAATCCTGATCCAGATGCTCTTTCCTCGGCTATGGCCCTTAAAGAGATAGCGAAAAATATAGGGATTGAAGCTGATATAGTTTATTACGGGGAGATCTCACACCAAGAGAACAAGGCTATGGTCAACCTCCTCAACATCGAGGTAGTCAAGGCTACTGAAGTTGATCTGAAACAATACGAGAAGTTCGCCCTTGTTGATTCTTCAGCTAAGGGTGTGAACAATTCTATTCCCGAAGACATACAGTTAAACATCGTTATAGACCACCATCCAGCAGAAAACGTTGAGGCGGAGTTTGTGGATATACGAGATAACGTCGGCGCCACAGCCACGATAATGACGAATTATATGGTTGAACTCAACATAGTTCCCAGTAGGACTCTAGCAACAGCTCTTTTCTTTGGAATCAAGAGTGAAACGGAGGAATTCAAGAGAAATGCAAGAACTCAGGACTTCTCTGCAGCCGCCACACTTTACCCATACGTTGATCATGATCTCATTGAGAAGATGGAGGGGCCAGCTTTATCATATGAGACCCTCGATGTCCTCGGAACCGCGATTAAAAATAGAGAAGTTTACCCACCTGTCCTCATTTCTTTTGCCGGTTTCATAAACGAAAAGGATGCAATAACCCAGGCTGCAGACTATCTCCTAAAACTGGAGGGAATATCTACTGTCCTAGTTTTTGGAGTTGTGAAGGATGTTGTGCATCTCTCAGCCAGAAACAATGACGTTAGACTTAACATAGGTGAAATTCTTAGAAGGGCTTTCGGTGATGTTGGAAGTGCTGGCGGACATGCCCATGCGGCAGGAGGACAGATTCCACTTGGCATCTTCGGAGAGATCTCTGAGAAGGAGGTTTTGAGCAAGCTGATCAGAGAGGCTGTCAGGAAGCGTTTCCTGAATACTTTGGGGATTGAAGGAGTAGCTGAATGATTTGACGAACATTTGACGAAGAAAAAAGACCGGATCTCTTAGTCAAGCACAAATTCTCCCTTTTCACCGAACTCAATCGACAAAAATCCATATAAACAAGCTTACACAATTTTATTTCTCAGATGAGGCGAAGAGGTATAGTTCAAGGTAAGGAGTATGAGGATTCTGAGATCGAAAGTCTTCTCCACCCCCTCGTGAGGGAGTGGTTTAAAGGAAAATTCTCCTCATTTACACCTCCCCAAAAGTATGCGATCTACGAGGCATTTAAGGGAAACAACATTCTCATCTCATCCCCAACAGGAAGCGGAAAAACTCTTGCAGCTTTTCTTGCCGCAATTAACATGCTTATAGAACTGGCATCAAAAAACGAGCTTGAAGACAGGGTTTATACACTCTACGTCTCTCCTCTCAAAGCTTTAAACAATGACATTCGGAAGAACCTTCAGGAACCTCTTGCTGAGATCTATGAGCTTGCAGAGAAAAAAGGAATAAAGCTCCAGCCTATAAGAATCGGAGTGAGAACGGGAGACACTGAGCAAAAAGAGAGGCAAATGCAGACAAGAAAGCCTCCACATATATTCATAACAACACCAGAAACCCTTTCCATAATCCTCGTAAGTCCCAAGCTTTCCCAATCGCTGAAGAGTATCAAATTCCTTATTGTTGATGAAATCCATGCTGTTGCGGAGAACAAAAGGGGTACGCATCTCTCGCTATCCGTCGAAAGACTTCAGCGAATCCAGGAAGGAAAAATGGTCAGGATAGGTTTGTCGGCAACGATTTCTCCTCTTGAGGAGGTAGCAAAGTTCCTTGTGGGTTATGAAAATGGAAAAGAAAGGGGTTGTATAATTGCAGATGTAAGCTTTTCCAAACCCATTGACATCAAAGTCATTTCGCCAGTTGAAGACTTTTTCAGAGAGAGTTCTGAGAGTATAAGCGGGAAACTCTACGAAACTCTGGCTGACCTGATAAAATCGTCCAAAACGACCTTGATATTCACGAATACCAGAAGCGCAACGGAAAGGGTTGTTTACAATCTCAGGAAGAGGCTTGGGAAGGATTTTCCTATTAAAGCTCATCATTCCTCTCTTTCAAGAAATGTAAGGCTGGAGGTAGAGGATGAGCTCAAGAACGGTGAGCTGAGGTGTGTTGTTTCGTCGACAAGCCTCGAACTCGGTATTGATATCGGCTACATCGACCTTGTTGTCCTGTTGGGCTCGCCAAAGAGCATCAATCGGGCTTTGCAGAGGATAGGAAGGAGTGGTCACAAGCTTCATGAGGTTTCTGTAGGCAGGGTTGTCGTGGTTGATCATGACGACCTTGTTGAGTGCACGGTTTTGACAAATGAGGCATTGAACAGAAGGCTTGACAGGATAAAAATTCCGCAGAAACCCCTCGATGTTTTATGCCAGCACATCGTTGGGATGGCGATAGAGAAGAAGTGGACGATCGATGAAGCCCTTAAGCTCATCAGAAGTAGCTATCCTTACAGAAATCTTACCAAAGAGGAGTTCATTTCCGTGCTTAGGTATTTGGCTGGCCATTCCGACTTCGAAAGGAAGAGGGTCTACGGCAAAATCTGGTTGGACGAGGAAGAAGGAACTTTCGGGAGAAGGGGAAAACTGCTTAGGCCGATCTACTATCTTAACGTTGGAACGATTCCCGATGAGGTTGCAATCAAGGTTATAACGACCGAGGGGAAACGAGTTGGCAAGGTCGAGGAGGAGTTTGCTGAGAGACTTGTTAGGGGAGACATTTTCGTTTTGGCAGGAAGAACTTTCAGATTTCTCCGTTCGAGAGGTATGAATATAATCGTTGAGGAGGTTGAAGGGGAGAAGCCTACGGTTCCAAGCTGGTTTTCCGAACAGCTTCCTCTGAGTTACGATCTCGCTTTAAGGATTCAGCGATTCAGGGGAGAGATGGAGAGGATTCTGAATTCAGAGCTTTTGGAGTTCGAAGATGCAGTCTGGTATTTGAAGAAGAATTATAACCTTGAAAGGAGTTCTGCTGAGGCTATTGTAAGGTACTTCAGCGAGCAGAATCTCTTCAGCTATATTCCTACCGACAAAAGGTTCCTGATCGAGAATTTTCAGGATGATGGAAGCGAATGTTATGTTTTCCATTCTTTGGTTGGAAGGAGAGCGAACAGCGCCATTTCTAGGGTTGTTGGCTTTAGAGCGGGAATGATGAAGAACTGCAGCGTAAAAATCGCTGTTAATGATAACGGTTTCCTTCTGAAACTCCCCTACAGAAAAAAGCTCACAAAAGAGGACATTACAGATCTTCTCAAGCCAGAGAACTTTGTTGAGCACCTTGTCAGAGCTTTAGACAGGACTGAGATTCTCAGAAGGAGATTCAGGCATGTTGCGGTGAGATCTTTAATGGTTCTAAGGAACTATCTCGGAAGGGAGAAAAGTGTCTGGAGACAGCAACTTAATGCAGACTCTCTTCTTAGGCTTATTAAGAAGAACTTTGGGAATGATTTCCCCGTTTTGAAGGAAACGTACAGGGAGATAATGGAGGACTCGATGGATCTCGAGAATGCGATCGATTTTCTTGAGAGGTTGAAGAGGATGGAGATAAGAATTGCGAGAATACCGTATCCAAGTCCATTTGCCCTGAACATATTCATTCTTGGAGAAGAGGATATAGTACTGATGGAGGACAGGAAGAAGATAATCAGGAGCCTTTACGAGAAGATTACCCGTCTCATCGAACTCAGAGCTGAGGTACAGGAGGATTTTAAGGCGTTGTGACCATTATGGGGTGATCCCGCTGATCGCTGAAGTTGCAAGAATCGGGAATCTGATGATGATCCCGGGAAAGGCTGTTGTTATCGAAGATATTGCGATAATCTCTGACCTTCATCTTGGGATAGAACAGTCGACCCCAGGCTCCGTTCCAAGATTGCAGATAAGAGAGATCGTTGAGGCTGTTGAGAGGATATTTGATGCTTATGGGATCAAAACACTCATAGTCAACGGAGACATGAAACATGAATTCAGCCAGAACATGCCCTACGAATGGGATGACGTGAGGTATTTCGTTGAAAACGTTCTTGAACTCGGAAGTTTAAGGGTTGTTAGAGGAAATCACGACAACTATCTTGCTGCAATCCTCTCAAGATACGATATTGAGCTGGAGAAGACAATTGAAATTGGAGAATGGACAATATGCCATGGTTACGAGATGATTGAGGCTGAAAGGGTAATAATCGGTCATGAGCACCCATCAATAAGGATTCGTTCGGGTTATGCATCTTATACCTACCCGTGTTTTTTAAGGGCAAAATCGATGGAGGGAAAAAATGAGCAAAAACCAAATGAAGTGATCGTACTTCCAGCCTTTTCCCCAATGATTTCGGGTTCTGACGTTATTTCTACTTTCTCGTTCTTATCTCCAATCTTGAATTCTTTCTCAGCAGACGAGATTGAAGTTTATGCAATCGAGGACAGGGTTTATAGGATGGGAAATCTTAAAGAGCTGAGGAACATTGTCTAACACAAGATTTGATATTCAGTTCAGTTTAATATTTAGTTCAATTTTTTGAGAATTGAATGAATCTTAAAACCTAAAATCTAAAGGTTCTAAATTTTACTATGAAAAACACGGTAAACGCCGAAAAACTCAGAAGTTGGAAGATATACGTCCTGTTCCTTTTCATCGGTATTGTTTCACCTCCCGTAAGTATGCTCATACTCCCGAATTTTCTCAGGTTGGATGGGGCGGTGCAATTCTATGCAGCTTTGGCTTTTGGCTTGATTTTGATGACCTTGGCATTCTATTTTTTAACAAAGTCTCTAAATGTGGTTTTGAAGGCTGTAGGATTGTACGTGGCACTTTTCCTTTTGTTGTTTCTGGGATTTTCCAGAGTTATTTTCCTTGATTCGCTCTTGACCTTCATAATTCTGCCATTTTTTATGGTTCTTCTTATTCTTCTTATTGTTCTCTCGAAATTTAGAAAATC
>QMZD01000082.1 GCA_003662985.1 Archaeoglobales archaeon
AGCCAGTTTAAAGCTTAGTTGGCGAACTAGATAACTGGACAGACAGTTAAATTTTGATTAAAACTAATTTTTATTAAACCAAAGTAGAACCTTGATTAAGTTAATCAAATCTTGACCAAGCTACTCAAAAAATTCTTTCAATCAACCACTGAGAATCGAACTTCACAAGATCATCGTAATCCTGCCCGGTTCCAACGAAAAGCACCGGTTTTTCGGTGACATAGCTGATTGAAATCGCTGTCCCGCCCTTTGGATCCGCATCAAGCTTCGTTAGAATGCTTCCATCTATTCCCACAGCCTCGTTGAACATCCTTGCCCTTTCAACAGCATCATTTCCAGCTAAACTTTCATCGACGAAGATCGTCAAATCAGGCTTTGTTACCCTCTTTATCTTCCCAAGCTGATCTATAAGATTCTTTTTCGTGTGCATCCTGCCAGCTGTGTCTGCAAGGACGACATCTATCCCCCTTGCCTCAGCATGCCTTACAGCATCGTAGATCACTGCAGCAGGATCTGCTCCAGCCTTATGTTTTATCAGCCTAACATCAAGCCTTTTTGCATGTTCCTCAAGCTGTTCTATCGCTCCGGCTCTGAACGTGTCGCCAGCAGCGATAACTACGGAATAGCCATTGTCCATCAATCTTTTCGCCACCTTAGCTATCGTCGTCGTTTTTCCTGTTCCGTTCACCCCAACGAAGATGATATTCGCTGGCTTCTCTGCCTGTTTTATGTACTCATCAAAGTCAAACCTGTTTACGTCGAGAATCTGTTTTATTATATCTTTAAGTTCACCAACCACCAAATCAGAAAGTTTCTGACCTATTTTCTTTCGTCTACCAATCAACCTGTCTTTCAACTTTGAGTTTATCTCCTCTACAACATCAAACGCAACATCACTCTCCAAAAGAAGGATCTCAAGTTCAGAAAGAATTCCCTCAAGCTTTCCCTCATCGATTATTATCTCTCTTTCTAAAACTAACGCGGAGAGTTTCTGTTTAAATCCAATCTTGTTTTTTCCTCCCCGCTCTCCCTTCTTGACTTCTTCAACCTTAGACTCCTCCGCCTTAACGGCTCTTTCCGCTTCCTCATCAACCTTACTTCTAAAAGCCTTCAGCTTTTCCCTTAAACCCTTGAACATCTACATCCCTTTTCCTTTTACTGCGAAGATTTTACTTCTGGGACTTTGATATCTCGGCAATCTCTTTCTGGATCTCTTGGGCTTGAGAGTAAATTCTCTCTAGAAGTTGAACATACTGATCTTTGCCTTTCTCAACCTTCTCCTTTCTTTTCTTCAATATATCCACAACTTCTCTAACTTCCCTCTCGATAACAACTCCTGCACCAACATCAACAAGCATCTTTTTGGACTCTTTTACATCAACATAAGCAAAAACCCCTGCACCAAGGTTCATCAGTGCATCAACACCGTTTTCCAGCCCATCAAAGTATTCGAGGGTCTCGATAGTTTTGTCGAGCTCAGATTCCACGACCTCCATTTCAAAAATCCTTTTCTGGATTGTCTCAGCCTCGTTTTGAAGCTGTTGTAGCATAAGCAGTTTTTCCTGTACTTCACGAGGTATTTCTTTTCCTTCTTCCATTGTCCCACCTTATTCTGCTGGCTTTATCTCCTCGGTCTCCATCTCTCTTATCTCTTCGATCTCTATTAGGTTCCTTTTTAACTTATGGTTGCTCCCGATGAGTGAGAGAGTTTTTTCAAGAGCAAATCTCTCGTTATGGGCTTCAATGATCTTCGTGAACTTATTCCACGAGTCACCATTCCTAAACCTTCCTCTAACCTCAAACCTCATTTCAACCACCTTTTTTGAGCTTTAACGGGGATCTCAGATTTTAAAAACTTTGGTTTTCTAAACTCTAAACTTAGCTTCTTTATACTCCCTTCAATCTCAATTACCAGATTAAACTATATAAAACCTAGAGCTTCTTCTATAACTCCAAGCTCAAATCCGGTTGTGTCTCTTCCTGCTATATATCCCTTTGTATTAGCAACCAAGCCGGTTCCCACCATATCACTGCCAAAGTTAACCGTTCCCGTTATAGTATCTACTCTAAGCACCTCATTGATTTTCTTGATCTCCCACTCTTTAGAATTTGGATTGATAAGGCCTCCCTTGTTAGTCACTACAGCAGACATACCTACGGTTTTTATTCCCCCTATCGTACCCGTTGAGACCTTTACATTGAGAAATTCAGAAACTCTTTCGATGACTTTTTTCTCAATCTCGGGATGAACGATCGCACCATAATCGTTAAGGCAGATGTTGTTTCCGAGGCACGTCATCTTTGTTTCCACGATTTCCACTTCAAACACTCTCGATAACTTTTCAATCTCCTTTTTCCTGACATACTGGCTGACGAGAATTCCGTTGGAGTTTGCCGCAGCCATAGCTCCCACAAGCTCCGAGCCAGCTATGGTTGTTTGAACGACCTCCACGTCAAGCTCTTCCTTTAGAATGTTTTCAATTTTTCTGTCTCTTAACCCTAATACGGCAGCGTTTTCCGTAGATCTTATGTAAAGACCGATCAGTGGAATTCCATTTATGGATAAAAGCTTTGCCATTCTATCTTAAAAAACAAAAATTAATCAGAATTACTCGGCAATTTCAACCTCAACTATCCCGTCATCGAATTTCACAGCCCTGACTTTGATCTTTCCAGGTGGTTTCTGAGCTCCTCTTTCCCAGAGCTTCTCGTTCAGTTTGGTGTCGAACTTGATGTTCTCGGGCAAGGCTTTCATGTGTCTGCTGAGAAAGTTCCTCAGATATTTCACAGCCTTTTTTGTCCTGAGCCATCTGGGATACTTCTTCAATTTCTGCCTCAAACGGATTGAATAGACTCTCTCCAGAACTATTTTCGCCATACCATCACCTACTTACTACAAAATCTTTAAACCTTTAGCTTTGAAGTCCTCCAGTGTCTCCTCTTCGGACTGCCGAACACTCTTCTCTTCGTCTTTAACGAAACCCAGACCGGAGCTCTTCTATTCTGTTTTGTAAACTTTGCGAGCCTGAACTTTACCCCAACAGTTTTTTTGCCCATCTAAACACCTCAGGATTATTATTTTTATTTCCTAATGATTCTAGTTTCTCTCTTCTTAGGCAAAGCTTTTTTAAGAATTTCTACAAGCATCTCGTCGGTGATCTTCTGTCTGAGTCTTCCTGACTGAGCCATAGCTATCAGCTGGTTTTCTATAGATTCAGAAATTTCTGGATGAGCAAGTTTAATTCTGGCAAGTCTCTCCCGGGCTTCTGGCTCAAGAATGACTCTGAGTATGGCTCTCTTTTGAGCTTCAATCTCTCTCTGCATTTCTTGCTGCCTTCTAAGTTCTTCAATCTCTCTCTGTCTTTGCTGCTGAAGTTCTGCAAGCCTTCTTCGCCTTATCTCTTCAAGTTCGTCCATTTTCTCACCTTCATTTTTAATTTAATTTTAATAATTTTAATTTTAATATTTCTCAAGGGCCGGGATCTTTTTTACGAGATCCTTCTTGAGCTCAGAAGCCGACTTATCCAGGAACGCTCTCCCTTTTGGAGTTACCACCCTTCCTTTATCTTTCTTCTCCACAAAACCAGCACTTTCAAGTTGCTGCAGAGCCTTTCTAATTATCGATCCACTCCCTTTTCTGAATTTCGGTGGTTTGGAGCCTCTTCTTTTTCTCCCACCGTAGATACTCCTGAGTCTCTCAATTCCTACGGGCCCATCCGTATACACTTTCCTCAGGATCGCAGCAACTCGAATATACCACCAGTTGGGCTGTTGAGGGGATCTTTCCTTGTGCACTCCCGTTTTAACATAAGCGGCCCATTCAGGCGGCTTGAATTCTTCCATTTCCTCTAGCCTCTTCGCAACATATTCGATTAGCTCATTAGCCGGAACATCATACACCGTTGTCATTTCAACCCTCCTTTGTGAAAGTTAGCACCATACCTCTAAGGCTTATAAGCCTGCCATTAATACTTTTCCCAATCAACTTAGCAAGCTCCTTTCTATCAAGTTCTGAACTATCTCTGAAACTCTTCAGCATTTTAACCTTTACCTTTCCACGCTTCTCTAGCTGAAAATTAATCTCGTTAATTAAACTTTGTGTTAATCCATTCTTTCCGATGTTAATCACCGGAATTTCAGCCTTGCCTTTGCGTCTAGGAGCCATAAAATTTTCACCGTCTAATTATGGTTTTCTGTTGGATTAAAAATCTTATGGAGTCTAATTCATTTGATTTTGGTTTGAAGTTGGGGTTAATTGTTAAACTAGAAGATTCTTAAAAATTTCCCCCAAAAACAAATTTAAATGCTATCCTTCCAACTTTTTTCAATGAACTTTGAGATCACAGCCAAGGATGTTATGGGGAGAATCGGAAAGCTGAAGACCCCTCATGGAGTCGTAGAAACTCCAGCTCTGATGCCGGTAATAAATCCTAACCTCAAATTCATCCCCGTCAAAGAAATGAAAAGAATGGGAGCACAGATAGCGATCACGAATTCCTATATCATCTACAGGAATGAAAATTTGAAGGAAAGGGCGATTGAGAAGGGAGTTCATGGGCTGATAGAAAGCGACCTGCCTGTTATGACCGATAGTGGCAGCTACCAGCTAATGGTTTACGGGGATGTTGAGATCGATAACACCAGCATCGTGGAGTTTCAGAATCAAATTCGCTCGGACATAGTAGTTCCCCTCGATATCCCCACTCCACCCGATACATCTAAAAGTGAGGCGGAGAAAGACCTCAAAGAAACTCTGGAAAGGGAAAGAGAAGCTACAGAACTTCATGCAAAGATAGGTGGTGAGAGATTAATAGCCGCACCAATTCAGGGAGCAATCTATCCAGATTTAAGAAGATTCAGTGCAAAAAAAGCTGCAGAACTCAAGGCAGACTTCTACCCGATTGGAGGTGTTGTTCCTCTCCTTGACAGCTACAGATTCCCCGAGGTTGTTAGGATTATATTGGAAGTGAAGTCTGAACTTCCACCTTCTGCTCCAGTCCATCTCTTTGGTGCTGGACATCCGATGGTCTTTGCGATGGCTGTTGCTCTGGGCTGTGACTTCTTTGATTCGGCTGCATACGCTTTATATGCAAAGGATGACAGGTATCTGACGGTTCATGGCACGAAGAAGCTCGATGAACTGCAGTATTTTCCATGCAGCTGCCCAGTGTGCAATGAATTCACGCCGGAAAAACTGAGGAAAGTCCCTAAGGATGAAAGACAGCTTTTACTTGGCAAGCACAACCTTCACGTTTCGTTTGAGGAGATCAATGTTATCAAACAGGCGATAAAGGAGAAAACCCTCTTCGATTTGGTTGAAAGCAGGATAAGGGGCCATCCGTATTTGGTTTCTGCCTGGAGGGTGATAAAAGAGTATAGAGATCTCATAGAGCTCTACGATCCTTCGGCGAAGCAGGGTTTCTTTTATACTGGGATCGAGAGCATTTATAGGCCGGCTGTTCAAAGACATCATAGAAAAATTCTGAACCTTTTCCTTGACGAAAAAAGGTATGTGATTTCAGCGAAACCTGTTTTGGAGAGCAATCAGACAGTCCATGCAGATTTCTACCTCCTTCCAGTATTTGGTGTTGTTGTAGGGGAATTTTATCCGGGAGGACACGCTGAACTGCCAGAAGAAGAATATATTGAAGAGGAAGCATTGGAAGAAGGATTTAACTGCCTTCTTAATTTCCTCAGAGAAAATGCTGATAAAAGCTTTGAATTAAGGTTGACCAAGAGATGGGTCGATTTCATCAAGTCTAAGGGATTAAAACCAAAACTCCCCGAAAATGCTGAAATAGTCGAGATCGTCGAAATCGAAGGATCGAGCAGAATAATTGAAAGATAAAGGTGAAGAAATGGTTGAAGTTGAAGTTTACCTAACAAAAAGAGATGGATGGGCGAGGATTTGCGAGATCAGAGTTGAAAATCGCAGTATAACCACCCCAGCCGTATTAAGCTTGGATCGCGAGAGCTTGCTTGATAAAATAGATTTTGATCTCGTACCATACAGCCTCAAAGCCTTGGATGAGGAAAAATTCGAGAATCTTTACCATGAGGACAGAAATTTTATTGTTGGTACTGGCCTTAGCGTGCTTTCTCCCTCCGAACTGGTCAGATATCTGATAGAGCTTAGAAAAAAGAGCATCACTAAACCTCTCATCGTAACGGGAATTGCCACCCCTCAGAATCTTCCTCTTCTCTGCTATTTTGGAGTCGATGTTGTGGATGATTCAAGAGTTGTGATGGCAGCTCATGAGGGATACTATTTGCTCGAAAATGGTTTCTTTCCTGTAGAAAAGTTGAAAGAGCTACCATGTTCCTGTAAGGCATGTGAAAAGGTTGGATCCAATTTTGCAGAGCTCAGCAGAAAAGAGAGAATCGATTTTCTAAAGGAACATAATACCTTGAAGCTTCAGGAGCAAGCTAGGCTTTTAAGGGAGATCATCCGCTCTGAGACTTTAAGGAATTTCATCGAAGCGAGGGCAAAAACCAGTCCCGATTTAACCGTGATGTTGAGAAGAGCGGATGAAACTGACTTTTTTGAGGAGATGTATCCAAGATTCAAGAGGAGCATCGTCTATATGAATACAATGGAGTCTTTTAAAAGGCCAGAAGTGAGCTATTTCCTTAAAAGGATAGCCGAAGTTTACAGACCCCAGACTAAAACCGCTCTTCTTCTGCCATGTACTGCAAGAAAGCCCTATTCGCTTTCAAAAACCCATATGAAATTCTTTAACAGCGTTGGAAAACTTGTGAGCTTTGTAGATGAAATAATTATCTCGTCTCCCTTGGTCTGTCCAAGAGAATTCGAGCTAACATACCCAGCTCAGAACTACGATACTCCTGTGACAGGAGTTTGGAGTGATGAAGAAATCGATTTTGTAGCTGAAAACCTCTCAAATCTCTTAGCCGGTTTTGAAAAGATCATAGCTCATGTTGAGGGAGGATACAAGAGGGTCGTTGAAAAAGTTAGGGAGGTGATAGAAAGCGATATCGTTTACACATCAGAGGATGGAGTAACCTCCAAAAAATCCCTTAAAAATCTTAGAAGAGAGCTTGAGGCTGAGGTTATAGAGAAGATGACAGAAGATAAAAAAGACAGATTCATGGCAATATTCAGCTCAATGTTCAGATATCAGTTCGGGCTTGAACTGGAGGAGTTTGTCGAGGGTGGAAAAGTTAAAATTAAGGGCAGATATCCAAATCTCGAACTTTACCTCAAGGAAA
>QMZD01000083.1 GCA_003662985.1 Archaeoglobales archaeon
ATCAGAAGACTAGGGCTGGAAGAGGTTGTATCTGAGATCCTCGGGTGATCTAATGGGTTTTACAGAAATGAAAGGGGTGTTTAGAAAGGAAATAAGGGAAGCTAGAAGAGATGGAAGACTCTCTTTGATTCTGTTTGCTTCGATTTTGGTGTTATTGGTCGCATACCTATTTTCGTTCTCATCTCAACCAATCGTTGCAGTTGTTGAGGAAGATGACAAGTTCTCTCAACTCTCATCTCTTTCGGAAGCTGTAGAGTTGAGATACTTTGTTGCAACGGAGAAAGAAGCGTTGGAGATGCTGAGGAATGGAAAGGTCGCTGCGGTTGTATGCTTTAAAAGTCATGGTGTAGAGATATTCGCTGAAAACTCCTATACAGGTTTGGAAGCGGTGAAAGCTATCTATTCCAAACTTTCCGAGAAGATCAAAACCACCTATATACCTTCAAAATCGAACTTATCGTATCTTCTTGTTCTCGGTGTAATCGGTCAAGGCACTGCCTTGCTACTTGCCTCGACTGCCATTTCAAGGGAAAAGGAGGAAGGCACGTTAGAGATGCTTTTATCATCTAAGCTTCCAGTTTTTGATTTTATCTCGGCAAAATTCTTTGCGGTATCGATCCTCAGTATCATCATCGTCTCCATAGGGGCGGTAATTTTAATCCTCACGATCTCTCCCGTGTACCAGAATTACACGTACCTTACACGTGTTTATGCAGAAATTCTCCTTCTGGAATTCCTCGTTATAATGGCATCAGCCGGAGTAGGATTGATTTTTTCTGTGGCCCTATCAAGGGATGAAGGAATTCTTGCAGCGATGATTTTTCTACTTGCGAACGTAATCCTCTCTTTTCATTCTTTTTATCCTTTTTATCTGGTTAAAAACATAGCAATTTTTTCATATTTTCTGCCTCTTTTACAGGTCAAAATCGCATTTGGTCTGGTTGAGATTGAGGGGGCAAACATTCTCTCCAATTTGCTTATGCTGATCTTATACACACTGATTTCGATCCTGATAGCTCTCATCATTTTTAAGAAAAGAGAAAAGTCATTCGTTGGGGGTGTAAACCCATGAAGCATGTGGGAAGGCCTTTAGTTACAGCAGTATTTTTGATTTTAATCTTGATTTTAATTACATCATCTGCCAGTGCCTATTCTGAAGAACCGATGGAACCGAATCTCGTTGCTGAGGTTATAGGCAGCAGAAGCATCTCTGGTATGGATACCGTTCAATTTGTGATCTCCAATTTAGGCCTCGATTTGGGAGCTGAGCGACATCATTGTGGGTATGCGGATGCATATAACGTCACGATTTGGCTTGAAGGAAATAAGAGCATCAAGGTGATAACAAACAAAACCTTTTTTGAGAGAATTCCGCAGTCAAGTGTTTTCGAGATATCATTCCTCGTTTTAGCAAAGCCCAACGTTTCCGGAAGGGAGAATCTGATCCTTCACATGGAGTACTACAAGCTGAATTTTCTGAACTCAAACCAGAATTTAGGTCAAAATTTAACCCAAAACTCAACCCACTCAAATCAGAGCTTAGCTCAAAATTTAAATCAAACTTTGAATCAGAATCTAACCTTCAATTTCACTTTTGAGAAGGTCGAAAAGCAGGCAAGCTTCATGTTCAAAATTGTTCCACTCTCTTCACCAAAAATCAAAGCGATCATCAAAAAAGAAAGATTTTATGCCAGTGAAATCAACAATCTACGAATTTACCTAACCAATGAAGGGGGACTGGCGAGAAACGTTACAGCCAAGCTAGCCTCTCAAAACCTCAGCGTATTTCCTGATTTTGCCATCATTTCAGCGCTCCCTTCCGCAGCAACTGTTCCTGTAACCTTTCAGATTAAAAAGGAAACGGGAAACGCTGTCGTCAGTCTAAATCTTAGTTATGAGTATTTTAATGGAACAGAATGGATTGTAGGAAAAGAACAGCAAAATCTTCTCTTAAAATTTGAAAACAGGAAGGATGAAATTCTTAGCATTCCAGATAAGCTCGAAGTGGAAAGAGGTGAGAAGGGAGACGTTTCTTTCTACGTCTTTAATCCCTATGAGTATCCAATCACCCTGAGCTTGGAATTGAAATCGGACTCTGGCATCACTTTTAAACAGAAAAGAGTCTTCCTTAGGCTCATTCCCGGTGAAACTAAACTCTTGCCTTTGGATTTTGAGGTGGATGATAAAGCGAAATTTGAAAGAATTGGCGTTAAGATCGATGGAAGCATCACGATTCTTTCTCCGTATCCAAAAGACGAAAGGTTCAGTAGGATTTTGTGGGTGGAAATAAAACCTGAGCCGGAATTTGAGGTTAGGGCTGTTAATCCCATTTTCTCGGGAAAAGAAAACCAAATTCTGGAGATCTCAATAAAAAATACTGGAGAAACTGCTGAAAATATTCGTATAATCCTTAAACCGGCGATAGGAATTCCTTTAAAGCTTCATGACACCTTTATCGAGAAACTTGGGAGGGGTGAAGAGAAGATTGTGAAATTCAGGGTGGACGTTGGTGATTTACCCCCTCAAAACTATGCGATGGAAGCGTTAATGTTCTACAAAGATTTGCAAGGAGAGGAATTGAAGAAAGATATCGTTTTTAGCGTCAACGTTTTAGCTGGATCGTCTGAATTCGGGATAGAAAATGAACATGCTGAAATCCTTGGAATCTTGGTTGTGATTCTGATTCTTGCCTTCGTAGCTAGGCGAAAATAGTGTGGGGAGTGTAAAAGGACGTTAAGAGACAAAAATAAGGAGAATCAAAAATCAAGTCAAAAATCAAGGGAACAGGGGCGGGAAGTCTAGACCCCTGGCTTCATCCAGACCAAACATGACGTTCATGTTCTGAATTGCCTGTCCGCTCGCACCCTTAACGAGGTTATCTATCGCAGATGAAACGACGATCCTATCCTCTCCGGGAAAGATTGCGATGTCACAGAAGTTGCTCCCTCTGACATAGCTGAGCCGTATCGTCTCCTGAAATCTGA
The DNA here is from genome assembly GCA_003662985.1 of Archaeoglobales archaeon. Lineage (GTDB taxonomy): Archaea > Halobacteriota > Archaeoglobi > Archaeoglobales > Archaeoglobaceae > Archaeoglobus_A. The sequence continues at coordinate 2,985 of QMZD01000083.1, forward strand.
TGAAATAGCATCCTGAGTAGAATTTCTCATAGATCTCCCTGATCTCCTTTTCCTCCAGTTCGCCCCTCAAAAAGATGTGGGCGTTCGTTAGAATTCCTCTTGAGCCAGGAAACACCTGGGGTGTGAAGGAAACCTTAACTTCCCCTTGTAGCTTTCCCAGCTCTTGAACCATCTCCCAGTAATGCCTGTGATTCGTTACCTTGTAGGGTACGATCGCCTCATGCAAATTCGGATAGTGGGTGAACTCGCTAACAGAAGCTCCTGCACCGCTTATACCACTCTTCGAGTCGAATATGACTTTCTCAATCAGCTCTTCGGCAGCAAGAGGAGCGGCTGCGAGAATGGTACCGGTCGGATAACAACCCGGGTTTGCGACGAGTTCAGCTTTTCTAAGCTCTTCTCTGTAAAGCTCAGTCAGTCCGTAAACAGGCTTCGCATCTATGTCGAAACCGATATGTTCTTTTTGGTATACCTCCTCATACGTTTCCTTATCCAGTCTGTAGTCTGCAGAGATATCTATAACCTTAATTCCAACTTCAAGGAATTTTGGAGCAAACTTCATCGCTTCTCCATGGGGTACGGCCAAAAATACAGCCTTACATCCATCGAAATACTTAAGCTCAGGGTTGACGAACTTCAAATTGTAAAAACCCTTCAAAAAGCTGTGGAGCTTCCATATCTCTTTTCCTTCATGCTTTCTGCTCGTAACAGTTTTTACCTCGACCTCTGGATGAAAGCAAAGCAATCTCAATAGTTCAGAGCCGGTATATCCGCTCCCTCCAACGATTCCAATCTCAATCATCCCCACACCCGAAAAGAATTTGGTAGTTTGCATTTAAAGGTTCTCTTTCTTCTCCCTCAAATCTTCAGTTCTTCAAGTTTCTTTTCGAGTTTATTTGAATACTTTACGATCTTGGAAAGAATCCTTATCGTTGTAACTATGTCGGGGAAAACGGGAAATCCGTGCCTTTCGTACTCGTTTTTCAGCTCAAAAACCGCGTTCCTTTCCCCCTCAATGAAAAAGTAAATGGGCTTGTCGTAGCTTTTTATCATTTCAGGGGGCTTGTAGTGAGGATACATCTTTCCTACCGCCCATGTTCCTACCACAACACAATCGAAGTTGTCATCTTCCAAAACTGCTTGGATGGACGTGTTGTACGCCGCGTCAACTCCGAAGAACTCGATCGAGGGCCAGATGTCGAAAGGATTGCCAACTCTATGCCATTCCGGCGTAACTGCACGAATTCTCTCCAAACTCTCGGTCGAGAATTCTGGGAGGGATAACCCACCGAGATATGCCTCATCAGCCCCCTGAACGCATCCAGAGCCGACATAGTGCAGAATTGCCACTCTGTTTCCCTTTGGTAAGGGTTGGAGGTATACGCCTTTGAGAACTTCTAGCATTTCTTCATAGCTAAAGACCCTTATGAGGTTTAGTTGCCTGCAGATGGCGTTGAATATCCTGTCATCTCCAGCAAGGGATGCCGAATGGCTTAGAGCCATCTTCTTCCCAAAATCGGTTATACCCGATTTAAAGACTACAAGCGGTTTTTTTAAGCTCAATGCCTTTCTTGCGACTCTAACGAATTCCTTTCCGTCCTTGAAGCCTTCCGCGTAGATTCCAACGACTTTGGTTTTCTTATCTTCAAGCATGAATTCGAGAATTTCATGATCTTGGACATCGCATTTGTTCCCGAGTCCGGCAATTTTGCTAAATCCAACCGACGGATGGCTTGAGGCGATGTGATTCATCAGGATACCTAGGAAAAGACCTGTTTGGGCTATAATTCCTATTCCACCTTCTTTAATCTCTTCAAGAATTGCAAAGGAGGATGTAAATCCCGTTTCAGGGTTCATAATTCCTGTGGTGTTGGGGCCAATTATCCTCATCCCGTATTTCTTTGCAACCTCAAGAATCTGATCTTCGAGTTTTGCACCCTCTTCGCTCTCTTCCCTAAAGCCGGAGCTGATGATGACTGCATTCTTCACACCTCTCTTGCCGCATTTGAGGATTATTTCCGGCACCAAACTGGCTGGAGTCGCTACAACTGCGACATCGGGGATTTCAGGAAGCTCGTCTACCGATCTGTAGATTCTAATTCCAAAGATCTCATCGCCCTGAAGGCTTACTGGATAAATTCTCCCCTTGAATTTAAGATTTACAAGGTTATACAGAATTACAAAGGCGGCCTTTCCCATTTTGTAAGATCCAAAAACTGCAACCGAATCGGGATAAAAGAACTTATGAATTCCTCCCCTTCTAACTTCTTTATCCCCTCTCTTGGAATCTAAAACAATCCGGGCATCAACGACTGAGTAGCCATCCTCATAAACGAAGACGGGATTAAGATCCATTTCGGATATCTGGGGTTTTTCTTCTACGAGTTTGGCAATCCTTTTTATGAGATCTACAACGCTCTCAACATCTCCTTTAATACCTCTGAATCCCTTGAGGAGTTTGTAGACCTTGACATCTTCTACCATTTCTCTGATCTCTTCATCACTTGCTGGAAGGACGCAGAATGAAACGTCCTTGTAGAGCTCAACCAACTCTCCTCCCGCCCCGAACATTATCGCATGCCCGAACTGCTCGTCGTAACTTACTCCAACGATTACTTCGATCCCTCTCTCAAGCATCTTCTGGATTGTTACTCCTTCAGCTTCTGGAATCGAGCTAAGCTTTTTAAACGCATTTACAAGCTCATTTTCATCTTTAATATTGAGTATGACCCCGCCAACGTCAGATTTGTGAGAAATCTTTCTGGAAGCTACTTTCAATACCACTGGATACCCGAGTTCCTTTGCAGCCTTAATAGCCTCCTCCTCACTTTTCACGAAAAAAGTCGGGTTTACGAAAATTCCATACGATCCCAAGAGATTTTTTGATTCGTGTTCCATTAAAAGTCTAGGTGACTTTGACCCCATCTTCGATCCCATCTCTGATCCCATTTAATCACCAAAGGATTTTTTGCCCTAGAAATTAAATAGCTTTCGAAAACTCTTTCTGATTTCAGCAAGTAATTGATAGATTTGTTTCTGATTTTTTGTATAGTATTACAATTCCATTTCAAATTACAAGAAGTGAAAAAGTTATATCGGTGGAATCCGATTAATCTCTAATGCAAAATGAAAAAGAAAGTGAAAAGAAATTTCTCAAATACTTTGAGGAAAAGGTAAGAAATTCCGGCTGGTACACATTGATCGAAATGAAGCCTCTGATTGATGAGAATGTCAAAGTTGAAATCGATGTGGCTGAAAAGCATAAGCAGGCATTCGGAACCGCTCATGGAGGTGTGATCGCCAGCATTCTCGATTCTGCTGCCGGATTGGTTGTGAATAGGGAACTTTTAAGACGTGGGAAGATTGCTGTGACGGCCGAGATCAAGGTTAACTATCTTAAGCCTGTTAGGAGTGGAAAGCTTGTAGCTGAAGGAAAGATCGTTAGCATCGGGAGCAAAATAGCTGTTTCGACTGCTGAAGCCAGGCAAGATGGTGATGTTGTTGCCATCGCAACAGCAACCTTCTATATCATGGATGCCCCACCTGGGTTAAAGCAGCTGGTGGAAAAATTTGGGTATGAGGTGTGTTAGCTGCGGAAAAAAAGTACATTCTAAAAATTTACCCCTCTGCCCGGAGTGTGCGAGAAGGGATAGCGATGTTTATCGAACTCTCCACAGAGTTATAGAGGTCAGGGAGACAGAGGTGATAGGAAAGTGCTGTCTCTGTACGAACTTTTGCGAATTCTCCGACAATACAACTGGACTCTGTGGGTTGAGGGGGATAGCTGATGGAAAGAGATTTTCCCTCTGCTCACCAAATAACGCTCTCCTCTCCTATTACGAAGATCCCTTGCCGACTAATTGTTGCAACGCATGGTTTTGCGAGGGAAGCAAGATGCATGGAACAAATTTGGCGGTATTTTACTATGGATGTAACTTCGACTGCCTCTTCTGTCAGAACTGGCAACACAAAAATGTTGAGAGAGCAAATCTTGTATCGGTTGAGGAGATGGTTGAAGCTGCGATGAAAGATCGCGTAAAATGCATCTGTCATTTTGGCGGATCTCCGGAGCCACAACTCACATTCGCCCTTCGATTCAGTGAGAAAACTGCTAAAGAAAAGGATCTGATGGTATGCTGGGAGTGGAACGGAGGTGGCAGAGAAAAATACGTAAGGAAAGCAGCAGAAATAAGCTCTCAAACCAATGGCACAATCAAATTC
>QMZD01000084.1 GCA_003662985.1 Archaeoglobales archaeon
AATTTTTTCGTTTTATATTGCTTTTTCTTATGGTGGAAAATCTTGTAAACTCCTAAACTCCCTTTGGATGGGGAGGTTGGGTGATTGTTTGTTGGTGAGTTAGAAACTTTAGAGAAGAGATTAAGTTGTTGATTGTGTAAGAAACTAAGGTTGTTAGGTTATAAGTTGTTAGATTATTAGCTTGATTATCTTTACAGAGTCTTAGGCAAAAAATTTTAACTAAGAAAATCATGAAAAAATATGGAAAATGAATTGAAGAGCCATGAAGAGGAATGGAAAAAGAAATTAAAGGATAGAAAACGGGGAGAGCCTGAATTCAAATCCCCTATCCGGTGTAAAATTGGAAATTCTCTATACTCCAACTGACTTCTCAAACTACCTAGAAAAACTTGGCTTTCCCGGAGAACCACCCTACACAAGGGGAATTTACCCGGACATGTATCGCGGAAGGCTTTGGACGATTAGACAGCTAGCCGGCTTCGGGACTGCCGAAGATACGGCCGAAAGGCTAAAATTTCTGATCGAGAAAGGAGCTACAGGCCTGAACATAACCTTCGATTATCCAACGCTGAGAGGCTTCGATTCCGACGATCCAAGAAGCTTGGGCGAGGTTGGAGTTGGAGGAGTTGCAATAGACACTCTAGAGGATATGAAAGCTTTGTTTAAGGATATTCCAATAGATAGGATAACAGTTTCTCTTGTGAATTGCAATCCGGTTGCCTGCGCTGCTCCAATCTACTCAATGTACGTTCTCACAGCGATGAATAGAGGGATATCCCTTGCAAAGCTTAGCGGAACGAACCAGAACGATTTTCTGATGGAAACTCTTGTTACGCACGCCCCAAGAATGTTCTCGCCCCAACAATCCTTTAAAGTCGAGTGCGACATCGTTGAGTTTGCATCGAAGAACACTCCCAAATGGCATCCCGTAAGCTTTGTAGGATACAACATAAGGGAGGCAGGAGCTAATGCAATCCAGGAGTGTGGAATAGTCTTTGCCCATGCTATCGCGGTAGGGGAGGAGATGCTCGAGAGAGGTCTGAAGCTGGAGGATTTTGTAGCAAGGCTGAGCTTCTTCTTCTGCTCCCACAACGATTTCTTCGAGGAGATTGCAAAGTTTAGGGCAGCCAGAAGGATCTGGTATCGCATTCTGAGCGAGAGATTTGAGGCTGATGAAAAGCTTTGCAGGCTTAAATTTCACGTTCAAACTTCTGGAGCGTCTTTGAGAGCTCAGGAGCCACTGAACAATATCGTGAGGGCTGCATATCAGGCATTAGCAGCTGTTCTTGGAGGATGCCAGTCCCTGCATGTTGATGCCTTCGACGAGCCCTTCAGTACGCCAACGAAAACCTCAGCTCTGGTTGCTTTGAGAACCCAGCAGATTCTGCAGAAGGAAACGAATGTCGCAAGCGTTGTAGATCCACTAGGCGGTTCTTACTTTGTTGAGTGGCTCACCGATGAGATGGAAGAGGAAATCCTTGCCTACATCGAGAAGATCGAAAGGAAGGGAGGGATAGTTAAAGCTGTCGAAAGTGGCTGGCTCCACAGAGAGATTCTCAATTCAGCTATGGAATACGAGGAAAGGATTGAGAAGGGTGACCTCGAGTTGGTTGGGGAGGGAGACGAGCAGAACATCGAGATATTCCACTCTCCGGATATACTTGAAGAGCAGAGGAGGAAGCTCAATGAGTTCAGAAGGACGAGAGATGAGCAAAAGCTGGATAAAAGCATTTTTAATCTAAAAACCACCTGCGAAAATGGGAAAGAGAATACAATTCCATATGTGATGGAGTGCTTGAGAGCGAAGGCGACGATAGGTGAGATAACTTCCGCGTTTGAAGAGGTGTTTGGAACATGGAAGCCGAGAATTTAGGTTCAAAGAGTTTAAGGAGTTTAAACGAGAATTCAGGCAATTCAGGAAATTCAAGGAGTTCAAAAATGAAGAGCTCAAGGATGAAAAAGAAAAAGATCAAGGTTGTAATCGCGATTCCCGGCTTGGATTCTCACTGGAGGGGAGCAATGGTTGTTGTAAAGCAACTCCAGAAAAGGGGGATGGAAGTTGTTTATTTGGGCAACAGATTCCCAGAAGAGATCGTAAACGCATGCATTGAAGAAGATCCGGATGTTCTTGGGCTAAGCTTTCACTCGGACAGCTACCGAAGGTTAATGCCAGAGATAATCCGAGGGATTAAAGATAATAACTTAAGCCCAGTGATAGTGGTAGGAGGGAGCATTCCAAGGAGAGATTACTCTCTTCTCAAAGAGATTGGAGTTCATGAAGTTTTCGGGCCTGGAACAGCATTCGAGAACATCTCTAGAAGAATTATAGAACTCCTAGAGCTGTAGAACTGTAGAATGGCTATAGCCTCAATGTTTTGGAGAGAATCTCAGTTTCCTCTTAACCTCCTTTAAGCTGCATTACCATCTTCATGATCTCAGGATTCTTCCTCATCTACTCAACAAAGGCGATAATCTCCTCAAACCTCTCCATGAAATCTTGCCTTTGATGGTTTGCAGCAAAACTTATTTTTCTGCGATAATTTAATGGATTTCAGCGGAGTATTCACCGGATAGCCCTTCCACATCTTGATGTCTTATGTTTCAATATGAAATTATTTCAATATACTTAAACTTTCACACCACGCGAAAATCTTTTATTTGTTAGAATTTTTTATTATGCAATGAGATTAAGGGTCACATTAGACTCGGTAGGGGAGAATACCCTCGATCTCAACTATTCTTACCATCTTGCAAGCCTAATTTACAGATCTATAGAGAGAGCGGATCAATCTCTCAGCCTTTCTTTGCATAAACCGAGAGTGTTCAAGTTTTTCACTTTTAGTAAGCTTATGCCCTCGAAAGGCAGGTTCAGAATTGAAGGGGACAGAATGATAATCGATAATAGCGTTCATTTCTTTTTCTCAACGATGAAAAGGGAGATAGGGGCAAAACTGGTGGAAGGACTTCTGACAAAGCCGGAAGTTAAAATTGGAGATGCAGAATTTGTGGTGTCGGAGATCAAAGTTATGAAAGAGGATGAAATCGGTGAGAAAGAGAAGTTTGCTACTTTATCCCCTATAAACGTTACAACAGCTGAGGAAAGCGGAAACGGCAGGCTGAGGATCGTTGATCTTTATCCAAATAATCCACGCTTTTACGAAAATCTGAGGAGGAATCTTGTCAGAAAATACGAAACTTTTTACGGAAAGCAGCCGGATAACTCGGATCTTCGATTAAAGGTTTTGAGTACGAAAAAAAAGCGAATAAGGATCAAAAACACCTTCCATCGCTGCGTCGAGATGGTTTTCGAGGCTGGAGGGAGTAAGGAGTTGCTCGAGGTTGGTTATAAGGCCGGTTTTGGTGAGAGAAATTCGATGGGGTTTGGGATGGTGAAGGTTGTATGAAGGCTGTGAAAAGTAAAATGAAAAATAAATAGAGAGAGTGGTTGGATGGGTAAAAAAGAGCTTGATATAAGCGAAATTGAGGATTTCCTCAAAAAAATCAGCAGAAAATATGGGATAAGGAAAGCCGTGGTTTTCGGGTCATCTGTCAGAGGTGAATTCGGTAAGGATAGTGACATCGATTTAATTGTCATAAGCGATGAGTTTGAAGGTGTAAGCCCGTTAAAGCGTCCAGTCAAGTTATATCTGGAATGGGATCTCGACTATCCGGTGGATTTCATCTGCTACACTACTAAGGAATTTGAAAAGCTTGAAAAGAGGCCGAGTCTGGTGAGAGAGGCGTTGAAGGAGGGGAGGATTGTTGAGTTGGGGTGATTTTATTGTTATCGATGGTGGTATAGATGCTGGATATTGGAATAGTTGAAAAGTTAAAATTTTATTCAGAGTTGCATAAAAAGTACGTGATAAAACTACTAGAAAGGATTAAAGAGTACTATATTGACCAGCTTGTATCTCTTGTTATTTTTGGCTCTTATGCGAAAAAAGAAAATAGATTAAGTTCAGATTTGGATATCTTGGTAGTCTTAAGGACTAATAAACCAAGATACGAAAGGATTAGAGAATTCGTTGAGAACGTTGAAATGCCATTAGAGTATTTGACTCAAAAACTCATGGATGAGGGCATATTCATAGAACTATCACCTCTCATTTTATCTGAAGAGGAGACTAAGTACTTCAACCCTGTTTATCTCGATATGGTTGAGCATTCAATTATTATTGTCGATAAGAATAATTTCATCGAAAACATATTGGAGAATGTTCGCAAACAAATGGAGAAATGGGGAAGTTACAAGGAATTCGCAGGGAATAGATGGGCGTGGATCATAAAGAAAGGTGAATTTGTGGGAGGTGTAAAACTTGGATAAACTTTCTCAAGATTATTTAAAAAGAGCAAACGTAAGATTAGAAGTTTTAGAGGTATTTTACAATAAAGGAGATTATGCAGATGTGGTTAGAGAGGCTCAAGAAGTTGTAGAATTGGTATTGAAAGCAGTTTTAAGAAATGCCGGCATAGATGTTCCAAAAATACACGATGTAAGTAGGATTTTAGAGAAATATAAAGATTTGCTGCCAGAAGAGGTCAGAAAGAATTTAAAGAAAATAATGGCGATCTCCAAAAGATTAAGGAAAGAGAGAGAACTGAGTTTTTACGGTGCTGAGGATTTCATACCACTTGATGAGTACACTGCTGAGGAGGCTTTGCAAGCCATAGAAGATGCTAAGTTCGTTGTTGAGGTTGTTAAGAGGGCGTATAGTTAGGTTTAGGGGTAAAGGTGGTGTGAATGGTTAGTAACTTGGTAGAGGATCACTCCAAAAAAGAAGAGCAAGTAGAATTTTATTGGACAGGTCATCCTTTTGTGGATGCAGGTTTAGCTGCAATTCTGCTAATTGCTGGAAAGAGCAAGCCTGAAGAGCTTACTGATAAAGACATAGAAAAAGTGATAAACTTTGCATCGGAGCTTTATGCAACAAAAGAGTGGAGTTCTAGTTATATTCATGGGATGATTTTCCCCAATAGCGGAATATTGATGGTAAATCCAAGCATGAGTAAAAAGAGGTCTCCTAAAGCTATAGCCGAAAATTTGTGGAGTATTTTAGAGGAATTTAAAGTCAACAATAAAGATTCTCCTAAATGTGTTTTGTGCGGAAGATTCCCTCCATACATGAAAAAGGAGGTTTACCTCTCAGTATTTCCCCTACTTGGAACTGGAGGTGTTCCAAACTTTTTCCATTCTGGGAATACTCGCGGAGCGGATATCTGTGCTCATTGCGTTTTCTTAGTGCAATTTATGCCATTATCATCTTACAGGCTCTCACGAGTATTGATAATACATGCTTATCCTTACGAACTTACGATCGAACTTTCTAAGGGGGCTGTTGAAGATGTTAAGATGAGCAAACTTGCATCCCAAGCAAGAGGATTTAGGAGACCAGAAAACTTCCTTTTCCACCTTGTAGGGGAGATAACAAGAAAAATTGAAAGAGATGGATTTTGGGAGAACGCTTCAGTAACGCTCTACTACTTTATATGCAATAACCAAAATCAACTTTTAGATGTGATTCACGTTCCAACCCCAGTGCTAAGGTTTGTAGCTTATGTCAATCATGTTGATCCAGTAGGTTGGAAACGTATAGTTTCAATGGGTTGGAGAGAGCAACCTGATGAAAATAAGTTTGAAGAATTAGAACGTGAGAGATCTAATGCTGTTTATTCAAGGCTTTTAAACAATGAAAGTATTCTGTCATATTTTTACAATTCAAAAGAAAGAAGGGTAAATGCAAGTTGGAATCTTTTAGCTTTTTATTGCAAGGAGGTGATTGGTTTGGATAAAGAGGCTTTAGAGTTTATAAAAAGTGTTGGGGACAGAATTGTAGAAACTGTGGAGAGACTACAAGACCACAAACTTGATGACGAAATAAGGAGCTTAGAACGAGCTGAAAAGCTGTATCAATTTGAAGCATTTTTTATACGTGTGGAGAAACTTCGGCAAAATCTTAGCATAGAAAATCCTTTAATGTCGTTCGACGAATTTGCAAGAATCCTTACAGCTTACGGAGAGGATATAAATATCTCTTGGAGGACTGTTAAGAATCTTTTACTGTTCCGTATCTATGAGAAACTTCATGACAGATTGATGAAATTTGCTAAATCCGAAAAAATTGAGGAATTGGGAGTAGAAGAAAATGAGTACGCGATTTATGGAGGTGGTGTAGAATGAAGTTTGCTGTCGGTATGATTTTGGTTGATGCATCACACTCATCTCTGAATATGCTTGGTATAGATGAGAGTCTTCCAGAAAGAACAGTGACAAGGGTTAAGAAATTGAGAAAAGGTGGTTTGTCTTACCCCTACGTTTCACCGCAAGCATGGCGCTATTGGTGGAGAAAGACCCTCTCAGAACATTTTAAGTGGAATCTTTCACCGATGTTTAGAGAAGAAAAGCAGGTTTTTACCGCTGCAAATCCAGTAGAATATCCTGACGACGATATTTTTGGATACATGAGGGCATTCAAGAAAGGAAATGTGAATATCACTGTTACAAGGATGTCTCCACTTAAGAATACACCACTTGTCTCTTTATTCCCAGATAGAAGTTCAGTTGTACAAGATGAAGGATATGCTTCAAGGCATGAAGGGGACCCAGTTCCTTACTCACAAGAATTCTATTCTACGGTTTTAAAAGGAGCTTTCTCCCTAGATCTTGACGCTGTCGGGAATTATACTATAATCGACAAAGCTGGCTTCAAAAATTTGTTAAAAGTAGAAGAGATTCCTAAAAAACTGGACGAAATAAAAAGTGAATATGATACGATTATGAAAAAAGCAGAGGAGGTTGGAGCTGATATTAGTGAAAAAGAAGTTACAATGCCAAAGGAAATTAGAAAGAAAAGAGCAACTGAAACTATCAAAGCCCTTCGATATATTTTCGGCGGTGCAAAACAAACCCAATATCTTACAGATGTGACGCCAAAATTCGTAATTTTGGCAATGTTTGAGGGAGGCATAAACCCCTTCATAAGCAACATAGTGTACGAGGATAAAGGAGAGGTAAAATTTGGCTCTGAAGCTTTGATTTCGAGGGTCTTTGAGTTCAAGGACATTCTCAATCCGAAAAAACTATTCATTGGAAAAGATAAAGGGTTCATGAAAGAGTGGGAAAGCGAGTTAAATAAAGTCAAGGCCTCCCTTAATGGAAAAGGAATCGAAGTCGAGATTGCAACTGTTGGAG
>QMZD01000085.1 GCA_003662985.1 Archaeoglobales archaeon
GTGAATTTCTTTCCGTCCACGACTATTCTCCCGAACTCGTAACCTTCTATCCTCATGCTACCTAAGCTTAAATTTCATCTGTTTATTTCTGTTATGTTCATACTTCTGGTATACTACCAAGTTTAAACTTTCACCCCAGACAAAACTAAAATATCTTCTCCCTTTTACTAATCATCGTGGTAAAATTTGTTCACATGGCAGATATCCATCTTGGTAACAAGCAGTATGGCAGCGAAGAGAGGCAGATGGACTTTGCTCAGGCTTTTCTGGATGCCATAAAATTTGCTGTAGAGGAGAAAGTTGATTTTATCCTCATAGCTGGGGATCTCTTCCACAAAAAAACGGAAATGGATCCAGTAACTTTATTGCAGGCAAGAAAAGTCCTCGAAATCCCGAAGGAGGAGGGAATCCCAGTCATAGGTGTTGAGGGAAATCATGATTCAACCTACTTCAGAGATAGCTATTCCTGGATGGATTACTTGGCTGTCAATGGCTTAATGATCAATTTAAAACCCTCCTTCGAGGATGGAAAACTCAAACTAGAGGAATGGAACGGGAAAAGCGGGGCGTACTACGAATTCAACGGAATCAGGATTTACGGGATGAAGTACTACGGCTCGATTTCAGAACGTATCATCGAAGAATATTTTGCAAAAATGAGGAGTTCTAAAAACACAATTTTCATGGCTCATATTGGGGTGGAGGGATACGTAAGGAACATGTACGGCTGCATCCCATCAGCCAAGATCCACAAGCTTGGCAGAAAAGTTGATTACATCGCTCTAGGCCATGTTCACAAGGCTTTTGTTGAGAAAAACCTGGTTTTCAACCCCGGAAGCCTTGAAGCATGTGACATAACGGAGATCGCATATGAGAGAGGAATTTTCGTCGTGGATATGGAAAACGATGGCCCAAAGGCAACCCTTAAAAAAGACTTTTATGAACCAAGAGATTTTGTAATTCTGAAGTACAGAGTTAAAAAAGGAATTGAGGGGCTTAAAGGATTCCTAAGCTCAGAAAGAAAAAAAATTAAGCTTAAAAACAAACCGGTAATCGATCTAACTCTCGATGTGGAAAGATCTTTGAGAAACAGCCTTGAAGAAGATAAGATTAAAGAGTTGATTTCTGAGTATTTTGATCCCCTGTTGATAAGACTCCACTGGGACGTAAGAGATCATTTCAGGCCAACAATGCTGGACTTATCGACTAAGGAGAGCATAGAAAGGAGTGTTGTGGAGCAACTCCTTGATAACTATAAGTATGGGAAAATAGCTCCTGAGGTTTTAAAGCTAAAAAAGCTGTTTTCTACATCCTTTGATCTTGAAATGGTTGATAGGCTAATCGATGACCTGCTGTTTGAGAGAGAAGATGCGAAAAGTCCACAAAAAGACTCTGTCTTGGCAGAGGAATTAAAAGATTCTGTAGATTCTGTAGATGGGATAGAAAAGCTGGATTTGGGAAAGGAAATGGAGAAGAGTGAATCCGATATAGAAGAGGAGGAAGTTTGGGACTGGAGGAGAGCCTGTGATAAGGGAGGTCGTCCTAGAAAACGTAAAAAGCTATGAATTTGAAAGGTTCAACTTCACTGAGGGACTTAACGCTATAATAGGCGAGAACGGAGCTGGAAAAACCACGATACTTGAGGCTATCGGCTTCGCCCTATTTGACTCCCTCCCCTATAAGATCTCGGATTTTCTCAGAAGAGGGACGAAGAAAGGATCGATAAAGATTGCTTTTCTCTCAAGAGATGGAAGGGAATACGTAGTCGTAAGAAATATAGCCGAAACTGGAACGTCAGAGTTCTACATAAAAGATCCAGAGGTTGGCAGGATTGCAGAAGGAAAAGAAGTTTTGCAATGGGTTAAACAGGCTTTCGGAATAGAGAGCGATCAAAAGGTTTTCTTTGAGAATGCAATTGGGGTTTTACAGGGAAAGATGACAGCCCAGTTCCTTGAGCCGCCAAGCGTGAGAGATAGAATATTCTCTCCGATAATCGGGATTGAGAGTTACAAAAAGGCTTACGAAAAAAGCAGAGAATATGAGAATTACATATCCGAGAAGCTTACCGAAGTGGATAAGCAGATTTTTGGGTTGGAAAAGGAGCTAGAGCTGAAAAAAGAAGTTGAAAAAGAGATTGAAGAGTTGGAAAGAAGAGGGGACCAACTCCTGAAGGAGATTAAAATCGCGAAAAAAGAGCTTTCAGAAAAGAGTAAAAAATTTGAGGAGTTTGAAGTTCTTAAAAAAGAGATCGATAATCTATCCAGAAAAATTGTCGAACTCCAAGAGAAGATCTCATTTTACAGGAAAAACCTAAGTGCTACGGAGGAAAAACTCGAGAAGATTAAGAAGATCGAGAAAAGATTGAGAGAGATCGAGAAGGACTACAGAGAGTACGTTGAAATCGAGGGAAAGCTTAAAGAATTTGAGGAAAAAGAGAGAGAGTTGTCTAAAAAATCAGAAGAATACCTTAAAAGGAAAAACGAATTGTATGCTCTCGAAGAAAGGAAGAAATCTATTTTTGAGGAAATTTCAGAGATATCTAAGAAAGAGGAGAAATTAGATGGGCTAAGAGAGCTTGCAAAAAAGGAGAAAGGGCTCGCTGAGAGAATTCAAAAGATTGAGGTTGCCGAGGCTGAGTTCAAGCAGCTAATAGAACAGAAAGGCAAAGCCGAGAAAGAGATTTCAAAAATAAGCTTAAGGGTTAAAGAGCTCAGAGTACGAAAGGAGAAACTTCTGAAGGCAGTTAAAAGCCTGGAAAAACTTAAAGGCTTGGAAGAAAAGCGTGATACGCTCATAAAGAAACTAACCGAAATTGAGAGCGAGAAGAACAGGCTTAAAGAGGAACTGAAGTATCTTAAAGAGAGTATCTGCCCGATTTTAAAGGAAGAATGCGATCGGATTTCAGGAAAAAGGTCAGAAGTAGAAAAGAGATTCAGTGAGGTCGAAAAGCTTTCATCAGATCTGGAGAAAAGGCTTGAAAAACTAAACGAGCTTTACGAGACAAAAAGAAAACTGGAAAATGCGGCACAGAAACTTTCTGGTGAGATTAAAAATTTTGAGGAATTGGTAAGAGAGCTGGAATCGAAAAAGGTGGAGCTCAAGAATATTTCTGCTAAATTAGATGAACTTAAAGAGATTGTAAAGGACAAAGAATTAATTTTAAAGGAGTACGAGAAGGTAAAAGGGAGCTCTGAAAAACTAGCAGGAATTGAAGTGCTTTTAACTGAGAAAGAAAAGAAGATGATCGAGTTAGAAAAAATCGGTGATTCCATAAAAAAGCTTGAAAAAGAGCTAGCTGACCTTCAGCCTGATGCAGAGAAGTACGAAAGGATTAAAGATGAGATAAGTGATCTTAGAAGGAAAAAAGAGGTAAAAAAAAGATTTTATGAAGAATACGTCGCTGGAATGGCCCTATTAAAAGAGAAAAGTAAAATCGAAAAGGAGATTGCAGAGTTAAGAATAAACATCAAGGAGTTAGAGGGGCAAATAGAAAGGTATAAAGGTGATCTCTCATCAAAAGAGTCCAAATTCGATGAAAATGAATACGATACCATCAAAAAAGAGATTATCGAGTTAACCTCCCTTATAGGTAACATTGAGGGTCAGCTAGAGAGCAACAAAAAAACAATTGATGAGAGAAAGAGAAAAATTGAGGAGCTCAAAAAAAAGGAGATTGAATACAAAACTCTGTCCAAAGAAAGAGACTCTCTGAAAAGAAAACTCGGTTTCATCAAAGATTTGAGGGAGATTTTTAAGCTCGCGATACCCGAGATAACAAAAGCCTACGTCGAATCCGTTTCGATTGAGGCAAACAGAATTTTCTGCGAGATTATGGGCGATTATAGCTGGGAGCTCAGATGGACAGAAGATTACGGAATTAAAACGAAATACAGAGGAAGAGAGATCGATTTTGCCCAGATGAGCGGGGGTGAGCAGATGTGTGCAGCTATAGCGGTTAGACTTGCATTACTGAACATTCTGTCCGATGTTGGCATAGCCTTTTTCGATGAACCAACTCAGAACATGGATGAGAGGAGGAGAAGGAATCTCGCAACCCAGCTTTCCAGAATAGAAGGGTTCAAACAGATCTTCGTGATAAGCCATGACGACACGTTTGAGGAAATGGTTGAGAATGCGATAAAGATAACAAAAGAGAACGGAGTTTCGAGGGCCCATTAGCGAAGGTATAAGAGAAAGTGATTAAAGGTGATTAGAAAATGGATTTTGAAGACTTTGAAGTGGGAAAAGTGATGGATGCAAAAATTTTCGATTCGATGCCGAGCTTTCTTGAATTCATTAAAGGGATGGAATCTTTCGAGCATGAGATCGAGGTTGAGAAAGCAGGGATAGCGAGGATAGAACTTGAGGGAAAAGACTGGTATCTGAATGTTTTAAACGGAAAAAGGGTTACTGGAGTTGATGGTAGCCAGCTCAGACATCTAAGAGAGTTCGGAATTCCGTTTGGGGCAGTTCAGGTTGCAAGATTCAGCGTCGTTCATGGCGAGAGGGATTATTCTTTGGAATTTAAGTCTAAATGGGTCGGGCTTGAATATGATTTAGATTTTGAGAGATTTAATTTGGAGATGGATGCTCTCATCGAAGAAATGGGAAAAAGAGATCGTTACCTTTTCTACGACGGAAGCTTCGTTCTTTCTTTCATATCACAGCTGAGAAGGGATCTGAGAGGGGTTTACGTGGATTCAATAAACAGAATCCTAGAGAGAAGTGAAGAAACTTGCACTCCTGTTTTTGGTTTTGTAGAGAGAAGCTATGCAAGGGATATCTCCGACTTCATCTATGATGCCCTTGCTTTAAGAGATACGCTCAATCTATTCGAATACACAAAACCATTGCCGTGTAAAAGGGAGATCACAAAGGAATACAGAAGAAAAGTTTATTTCTCGTACCTCTCACTCAACAAACTTTTTCCAGTCAGGGTTGAGTTCCCGAAATGGATGGTGGATGAAATCGATAGATTCATAGAATTGGTAGCAGCGGAATGCATGCTTGGGAGTACGAGAAACTACCCTTACGTTCTTGAGAGAGCACATAAGTATGCGGTCGTGAGAGAGGTTGAAAGGGAAACGATAGGTAGAATATTCTCGAAATTTAGTTCAGTTGGCACATCCTTTAAATGGATTTCAAAGAAAATGTAGGTGATCTAGGTGAAAACATGAGGATTTTAAGGCTTTTGAGCGATGATGAATTTGAGGTTGAGGGGGAGCTAAAAATTGGTGACGTGATTAAAACATCAGGAACCTTGGCTATTGTTCTTTCCCTTTACCACGAGGATTCTGAGATAAGAAAATACCTCGGAATAGAGGTTGGAAAGATAGAGGAATTCATGCCAGATTTGTCTGCTGGGGAAAGAATTGCAAAATGCTTCACTCTATATTGCAAGGAGCTCCCAAAGCCCGGCGAGGAGGTTGATCTTGCAGATGAGAGAGATCTAAGACGAATCCACCTTGAAGGCAATGAATTTTCCATTCCTTACCTCATAGCATTGATGAAAAAATGCAGAGACAGACTATGGATTGTAAGAGACTATCTAGACAGGCTCATGATGGTAATTCCAGAGGAGAGAGGAGTAATCGAGATCATAAAGGCTGAGGTAGAGTACAGGATGCTGAAGAGTATGGAACTCTAAACACATGAAAATGCAGGTGAAGAGATATGGAAGCGGTAAAAATTAAAGCCAAGCCCGTTGGCCTCGTGAAAGGGCCTTCAGAGGGTTTTGATTTTAAGTTCGTTACTCCCGACAGATCATCGCTCAAAATCGGTGATTTCGTCTATTACATCCACAACGGAAAAAAGGTAATCTGCAGGATTGTGAAAAGAAGTCCTTTAAGGCTTTTTCCTGACGTCTATCTTTCAAACCCGAGCATCAGCCCTGAAAGGATTTTAAGAGTTATGGGGATAAGCACAACCGAATTCGAGCTTTTCGAGATAAAAGCAAGCATAATTGGATACTATGACGAGATTTTAGGCTTTGTAAACCCTCGCATAACCCCAGAACCCGGGAAGGAGATCTATCTCGCTGAGAAAGAAGTTATCGAGGAGTCATTGCTGAAGAAAAAGGTAGGCGAAGAGGGATCGATCCACCTTGGATACCTTCTCAACAGGGAAGACGACGTATCTGTGGTTTTGGATACCTCACTCGTTGTCAGCGAGCACATGTGCATTCTTGCTTCAACAGGCAGCGGAAAGAGCTATCTAGCTGGAGTTCTTGTCGAGGAACTCCTTAAACCCTACAACTCCGCAGCCGTACTAATTCTCGACCCTCACAGCGAATATCACACGCTTAAAGAGATTGAGGGGTTGAAAGAGTATAATTCCGATGGATATAGAGCGATGGTAAAGATCTTTGGAAAGGATGAGATAAAGATAAGACTTTGCGAACTTGAATATGATGAGTTGATTAACGTGCTTCCCTCTCTCAGCGATAAAATGGAGGCTATACTGAACGTTGTTTACAGAGAGCTTGAAGGGGAGAAGTTCACGGTCGACGATCTCATGGAGGCTATCAAAGCGAGAGCTGAGGATGAGAGGGATATTACCGCAAGAGCCCTTACATGGAGAATCAGGAGGTACATTGAGAACGTTGACATAATCGATGATTACATCCACTTGGAGCTAAAGGATATTCTAAAGCCGGGGATGGCTGCCGTGCTTCAAATGTCCGAGATGAGTGATCTTGAACAGCAGCTTTTAACCTCCGTACTCTTGAAAAGGATTTTAAACGCAAGAATAAATGCCGAAAAAGGGCTGGATGGTGAGAAGCTAGATTACCCGGTCTTCGTTATCGTTGAAGAGGCTCACAGATTTGCCTCTCGAGAATCAAGAAGCTTTGACGTTCTCAAAACAATCCTATCTGAGGGTAGAAAATTTGGAGTGGGCATTTGTTTAATAAGCCAGAGACCCTCAAAGATCGATTCCGACATACTCAGCCAGTGTATGACCCAAGTTATAATGCGGATAGTTAATCCAGCCGATCAGGAAAATATCAGAGCTTCGGTTGAGAGCGTTGGAAGGGAGCTGATAGAAGAGCTGCCCGGATTGACGAAGGGTCAGGCTTTGGTCGCTGGCGTTGCAATAAATTCCCCGATCCTGATGAGAGTAAGAAGAAGGCTCACCTCCCACGGAGGAGTCAGCAAGAACGCTCCAAAGGAATGGAAA
>QMZD01000086.1 GCA_003662985.1 Archaeoglobales archaeon
GTAATAATGAAATTAGACAGGGAATCCCAACCGGATGAAGTGGATCAGACCAAATTGGATAAAAAAATGAGAGAGAATTTTGATGAACTTTTGAATGCCAAGAAACAATTGATTCTTTACGGACCTCCCGGCACGGGAAAAACCTATTTAGCAAATAAATATTTGGAAGACAAGCCTAAAGAATATTCTTTTACCAAAAAAGACTTCGAAGAGAGTTTGAGATTCTACTGGTATTCAATAAATCCCAAAATGTGGGATTACACACAACTTAAGCCTAATTTTGAGATAAGTTTAGCTACAAAGAGAAAGGCGAAAGTAGCCTTTGAGGAGATACAGGATGGCGACCTCATTTTCATATATGTTGGAGGAAATGTTGGTAGAATATATGCTCTTGGAGAATGTTTCTTTGATGGAGAAGAACCCAAATTTAGAGTTGTAAAACTTGTAGACGGACCTACTTGGAAAGAGATGAAAGAAGACCCCGAACTATCAAAATCTTTACCAGTAAGAATGGGGGCAAGAGCGACCCTGATCCCGCTGACCCCTTCAGATTCAAAGAGAATGATCGAATTAATTGGACTCGATACTAATGAATTGTCAATATTTAAGGAATCAAAGGAAAGTTATAAAGCCTTCGATTGGGTAACATTTCATCAATCTTACTCCTATGAGGAGTTCGTTGAAGGACTTAGACCGAGAACAGAGGATGGAAACATTCGGTATGAGGTTGAAGAGGGAATTTTCAAAAGAATCTGCAGAGATGCTTTCAACGCATTAATGGCATCATGTGGTATAGACGTTCGATGGAACGGGGGCTCAGATGTCTCGTTAGCAAGAATTGATGAATACAGGAAAAGAGTAGAAGATAAATTGAATGGGAACGATTACCCTAAATTCTACCTCATAATTGATGAGATAAACAGAGGGGATATTTCAAGAATCTTCGGTGAGCTTATATCTCTGCTTGAGGCTGACAAAAGATTATTTTCCGAGAATGAACTTGTAGTTACACTTCCCTATTCAAAGACAAAATTTGGAGTTCCACCAAATCTCTACATAATTGGAACCATGAACACGGCTGACAGAAGCATCGCTTTAATTGATGTAGCTTTAAGGCGGAGATTTGGGTTTATCGAGCTGATGCCCAACTATAAAGCTCTGATGAGAGAGTTTGGCTTGATTCAAGATATAGATGACACGGCAGCTATAGAAAAGATTGAGAAATGGGATATCGATTCGATGCCTGAGAACTCGGAAGGGATTAAAAAACTCGCTGTAAAAGTTCTTTATAGCTTGAACGAGAGGATTAAGGAGAAATACGACAGAGACCATCAGATAGGTCACAGCTATTTCTTCAAGCTGAAAGATGCTGGAGAGAAAGCGGAGGTAGAGGAAACATTGAAACAAATCTGGTACTTTGAGATTCTTCCACTTCTCCAAGAGTACTTCTACGACAGTCCAGAGAAGCTGAAAGAGGTTTTGAATGGGAAATTCGTTGAGGTTAAGGAGAACTACTTTGATTTAAAGAAAGAGGATGATTTCATCGCCGCTTTGAAAGAGATTGCGAGGTGAAACTTATTTTGAAAACAGGTGAAACCCTCACGCTCCTCGAATATAGCTCTATAGATTATGAAATTGTAGATGATGTAAATGAAGAGGGTGTCAGAGAAAGCGAAGGCGAGCCAAAGCTCTACATCACCGATAGATCGTTGAGACAGCTTGAGAAGCTTAATGAGACGCAAAAGTTCATCGAAATCTACAGAAACAGACTGAAAGCCTTGAACTACGATGGTGTTGTGAGGGTTGGGAACATCAGCCTTGAGGTCTTACCAAAATTTCTTGAGGGAGACATCGACGAGATAAAGCCAACCATCATGTCGAATCTGCTCGTCATGCTCAGCTATGCAAGGAGATTGAGTATAAAGGAAGTAGACATCGCCAAACTCGATTTAAGAAACGATTTCTTTGAGATTTTCGTGTATCTCTTCTCAAAGAACTTGCTTAATCTGCTAAAGGTGAAGCAGGACAGAGGTTATGTGAGAAGGAGCGATGAGCTGAGGTTCATAAGGGAAAAGATTGAAGTTAGAAAGTACGGGAATCCGGCGAGGCTCCACAAGATCCCTTGCATCTTTCACGAGAGGTCGATGGATACACCGATAAACAGAACAATAAAGTACACCTGCTATTTACTCTTAAAACTCATTAGGAGCGAAGATACCTTTAGACTCCTCAAACAGATAATCTCAGTTCTCGATCCCGTCAGACTCGAACCCATACCTTTGGATATCGCAGCAAAGATAAGCTTTAACAGGCTAAATCAGGAGTTCAGACCTTATATAGAGACATGCATAAACTTTCTTAGAGGCTTCTCGCTAACACTTCAGGCTTCGAAAGTTGAATTCTTCTCTCTGATGATCCCGATGGAGAAGCTCTTCGAGGAATTCATCTCAACCCTTCTTGAAGAGAGATTCCAAGATTTTTTCAAAGCTAAACCAGTCCCTCAAAAAAGTGTTGGATATTTGGCTGTTAGAGAAGACAAAGGAGAATTTTCCTTAATCCCAGATATTGTAATCGAGAAGAATGGGAAGAAATACCTGATAGATACAAAGTACAAGCTTCTAAACCCTGAGGATAGGAAGCTGGGTGTCTCCCAACAGGATCTCTATCAGATGCATGCTTACGCTGCAAAAACCAGGGCTGAGAAGATTTTACTTCTGTATCCTCATTTTAAAGGTGAGGAAGTTCCACAGACGAAATGGGATCTTGAGTTTGAGGGCTGGAGAACCGAACTCTTTGTGAGAACTGTGAATCTCCACTACGACCTTCGAAAGGAAGAGGATAGGTTTATTGATGAGCTTGAAAGCGTTTTGGGATGTTTGGTTAGCGGGGAGGAATTACATGCTTAAAGCCTACATAACCATCCTCGGAAGATCAACCTGGGCTTTGCTTAACACCTACTATGCTGTTTTAATGGAGAAAGCCTACTTTCCAGACTCAGTTTACATTTACGCCGAAGAAATCTACTCAGAAGAATTAAAGAAAGCAGTAGAGGGAATAAAGATTCTGAGCGAGGAATTCGGCTTCATGCCCGAGATCTTCACTGAAATAGTAAGCGAAGCAGACTTCATCAACGCAGGAAAGGAGATAAGCCAGCTTGTAAAGAGACTGAAGGAAGAAGGACACAAAATAGCCATTGATATTACTCCCGGCAGGAAAGCATTAGTTGCAGCAGCCCTAATTCCAGCTGTAAAATACAGAATGGACCACGTTTTTTATCTGTCTGTTAAGAGGCTGGAAGCCAAACCTTACATGATGATTCCTCTCTCAATCCAAGAGCTGAAGGACTTCGCGGAGGTTAAGAATGAACAGTGAGCAAATCATAACTAAGGATGAACTCCAGATCCTTCTAAATTTGATTGATGAGCTGAGCATGATGTATCCTTTGTACAGTCACTTCCAGCTTCTTTCTGCTAAACCAGAAGAAGATAGTTACAAACTCAAAATTTTACAGGGAGAAATGGATTTTCCAGAGGCGAATGAGTTTCCCAGCTACTCCGATTTTGCTAGCTGCCTGCTCTCAGCCGGAGTGATCGATTATTCTAATTTAAGGAAGTTCGAGGAGCTGGTTAAAAGCTATAGTAACATGAAGAAGAGGGTTTACTTCTGCCCTGACACGAATGTAGTCTACCATCGCTTTCTAACAAATTATTTAGACCCTTCAAAGAATATTCTGCTTGTAGACACGGTTAAAGAAGAGATAGAAGCCTCCCTCAACCACAAGTACTCTCCTCAGCAAATTGCTGAATTGAAGAAAGAAGCCAGATATCAGCATTTCCTCCTCGACGAATTCGTCAACAGAAGGATGAAGAAGTCTCGTCTCGCTTGCATCGCCATGAAAGAGTACAGGGAGCTCAGAAAGTATGCCATCGAGATCGAAGGCGTTGAGAGGTCAACCAGCGATAAAGAAGCGAATGATAGGATTATAGTTAAAACCCTCAGGAGATTCGAAAGGGATAGAGCTGCTCTTCCAGTTCTTCTGACTGCCGACAGGCAGATGGCAGATTTATGCAAGATGGAAGAAATTGAGTATTTCTTCTTTGAAGTCCCTCATGCTGTAGATGCCAAGAAATGCTCGTCCAAAGCCATGCTCAACCTAATCTACAATCTCGCTATGGTCTTTGGAGTTATAAGACTGAACAGCGTTGTCATATTCGGAGAATTCAAAGGAAAGAACAGTATTGACAATCTGAAGCTCAGATTCCTCGATGATAACCTTTATCAAAGCTTCGACAGACATCTTAAAATCTGCAGGAGGTTGATGAAGCTTGGGGTCGAAGCGTAATCTTAAAATTAAGGCTGTGATCTTCGACATGGACAATACCTTATTCGACTTTGTTGAAGCTAAGATAAGGGCTTGTAAAGCAGTTTGCAATCATATAAACCAAAAAGATGAGAGAAAGCTTTTGAACTACTTCCTCAGAAACATGCATAATCTTGAAGGGCATGACAACATAGCAGATTATCTAAGAGATAAAGGAGTTTACAGCGATGACCTATTTAACGAGTGCTGCAGAATCTACGAAGAGGTTAAGCTTGATACTATTAAACCCTATCCCGGCGTAAAAAAGGTGCTGGAAACTCTTAAAAGAGTCGGACTTAAGCTTGCAGTCGTTACCGATGCTTTGAATGGGAATGCCGTTAAAAGACTGAAAAAAGCTGGCTTAATTGATTATTTCAATGTCATAGTTTCAGCTGATATGACTGGTAGAAGAAAGCCAGAACCAGATTCGATCCTACTTGCATTGAATAAACTCGGTGTTAGGCCTGAAGAAGCGATTCTCGTTGGAGATAGCCTTAGAA
Organism: Archaeoglobales archaeon; assembly: GCA_003662985.1. Lineage (GTDB taxonomy): Archaea > Halobacteriota > Archaeoglobi > Archaeoglobales > Archaeoglobaceae > Archaeoglobus_A. The sequence goes on from QMZD01000086.1 coordinate 4,861, forward strand.
GAGACATAGAAGCTGGTAAGAAATTAGGAATGGTTACCATTTATGCCGCCTATGGTGACAGGAATTTTTTTGAGATTACTAAAGGAGTAGCTGATTACATTATTTACAGAGCGGAAAAAATCCTCAGCGTAATAGGATTAAATAGTTAGGAACCTAACAACAAAGGAGGAAAAATTAAGTTAATGGATAAAGATGGTGATAACAATGGATACTTTTAAAATTGTTGATAACACTCCTGGCAAAGAACTTGTAAGTGTTTTGAAAGATAGATTAAAAAAATGTAAAGAAGCCAAATTTGCTGTTGGATACTTCTTCTTAAGTGGTTTTAACCTTGTGGACGAAGATTTTCCTGAAAATGTTGAAAGAAAGCCATTCCTAAAGATGGTAATGGGAAATGAGACAACTGAGCCAACAAAAGACGAGCTCGTCTCTGGCTATAATTTGAGGGAAATCTTCAAGCAGAAAATGATAGAAGAATTGCAGGACAGAGAGTTAAGTGATTGGCAGATAAATCAGCTTCGAAGATTGAGAAACTACATAGCAAATAACCTGATAGAGGTTAAACTTTTTGAGAAATCAAGATTACATGCCAAGTTATATCTATTTTTGAGGAACTTGGAAGATAAATACGGTTCTCCTGGTGAAGCAGTCGTTGGTTCCTCGAATTTTACTGCAGAAGGTTTAACAAAAAACAAGGAGCTCAATGTAATTTTAACTGAAAGAGAAGACGTCCTCTATCTAAATCACTGGTTTGACCAACTTTGGGAGGAGGCAAGTGAGTTCAATGAAGACCTAATTCGGGTTATTGAAATTTCAGGAGTCATTCCTGAGGCAAAATATCCAAAACTCGGTAAATACATCGATCCCGAACTGTTATTCAAATATTTGGTTTACAAATGGACCGAGGGTAGGGTTCTGAATCTTATAAAAAAAGATATTCTGATGGAATTCCAGCTTGCAGGTGTTGTCAATGCAATAAAAATCCTGAATTACTACAATGGGGTTATCCTTGCAGATTCTGTTGGTTTAGGAAAGAGCTTTATGGCTGCTGCAGTAGTTCAGGAATTTCTTAATGGTGGACACCCTCATTGGATTCAAAAGGGGAAGGAATATCCTGCCGTCATGCTCATTCTCCCACCATCTATTATATCTCAATGGGAGGATTTGCTTGTTGGAAGAGCTGATGAAAGAACGCTGGCAAAACTTGAAAGAGGAGAGAAGGTAAAAATAAATTCGGAGTTCTTTTTTAAGGATAACTTCAAAAAGATGGTAAAAGGAGATTACAACCACAAAATATACGAAATCTATGATGTGGGTGGTGAAAAACTTTTGGGAAAGATAGCTTTTCTTTCGCTTGGTCTTTTCCAGACGTATAAGGCTGATTTAAAGAAAGGAATTGTCGACGAGAGGTTGAAAAGAATGGCTGAAGAATACGATCTCTTTGTAATAGATGAGGCGCATAAGTATAGGAATAAAAACACAAATAGGTGGAATGCGGCAAGAGCCCTGCAAAGAAAATCGAGCAATTTTCCCAACAAGTTCATGCTCTTGACTGCAACCCCTCTGAACAACACTATAGATGACTTATACAACCTGATACGATTGTTCACTGATGATACTCTTATCACTTTCAGAATGAAAAATATACCCATAGATGAATTGGTAAAGCGTTACAAGAAATTAAAAAGCGATTACGAAGAAAAAGATGACGAAGGAATTAGAAAGGAGCTAAAAAAAGTTGCTGCGGACATTAAAAGAAAAGTACTCGATGAAGTAATAGTTCAGAGAACGAGAAAATACATCTTGGAACAGTTTAAAGATTTGAAAATAGATGGTAAAAAACTTGTTTTCAAAGATCCTAAACCATACAGTCTTGATTACACCCCTCTATACACAAACAGGTTCTACGAATTAATAAAACGTATCTCAAGGAATATAGATAAGATTAACTTTGAACACACGAAACTATATGGTGTAAGGTATATCGTATTCGAAGAGGATGAGGAAGAGGGAAGATACAGGATAATTGAGATTTCTGATCTATTTAGACTTCTACTTGGAAAGAGGTTGGAGAGCGGAATATTTCCCTTCGAGACGACTCTCAGAAAAATATATGAAAAGGAGAAGATTTTCTACACTTTATTTAAAAGAACCGTTGATAGAATAATGAGCGAAGGAGATTTGAAAGAATTGATTCTTGAAGCAGTTAATGAGGCTAAAATTAAGAAAGATCTGGAAGAGGTAACCCAAGAATTCAATGCAGAGGCTGAAGAGGAGGAAACATGGTTCGACAAGGTAGTTA
>QMZD01000087.1 GCA_003662985.1 Archaeoglobales archaeon
CCAATTGCATCCTTATCAAATATGGCATAAGCTCTGGCAAGCCTGTAGACAGCTAGGTTAGAAATTATTCTTAGATAAACCCTACCCCCAGTAATCTTCTCAATGAGGGGGGCAACAGCTTCAGCCATCGTATTCACAGCATTTGCCCCCATCGCATCTCTGACATCCACAACGAGGTGGATGATGAGCATCTCACCTTTTATCGTGTTTATAACCCTAGCCTCAACATCCACACATCCGCCTCCTAATGAGACGAGCATGGGGTCTTGTTCATTTGCCTTCTCGAGGATCTCATCTTTATGGGCAAGAACCTCAAGCCTGGCGAAATACGGGTTGGTATCGACAACCTGAATTTGGCCGATCATTCTTGGGCCGGTAGAAGATGTTTTAAATCCTCCTTTGAATCTCGCCATTTTTGCAGCATTACTGGCTGCTGCAACGACGCTTGGCTCCTCAATAACCATAGGGATGAGATAATCCTTCCCATCGATCAGAAAATTTGTCGCTATACCAAGGGGAAGTTCAAAAGTTCCTATAACGTTTTCAATCATCCTGTTAGCGATATCCAATGGAAGACTTCCCGTTTTTGAGAGAGTTTTTTCATCCTCCTCACCTAATTCAGCAAACTCAGCAACCTTTTTTAGCCTCTCCTCAACGGAAAATTTGTAGAATCCTTCAATTCTCGAAGACTTCATGGGTTTAAGTTAAAACTGGATGATTTAAAATTTTCCCACACTGTGGTTTGGGATTTGTTTGGCTACTACTTAACTTATGATCCATTCAGCTTATAAATTCCTTGGTTATCCTATCTATTTCCATTCGCTTTATGTAACGGATTCCCGGTATCAATGAAACTGCCAAAACGACGAATACTAAGACTACCGTTATCACATAGGTCCTTGGGTAGATTACAAGGGGGAGATGATAAAGTTCACTTTCGAAGGATAAAAAGTAGAGTTTTGCAAGTCCATAGGCGAGGGGAAGTCCAGCAACAATCCCCATCAAGCCAATTATCATGTTCTCGATGAACAGAGTGATTGAGACCTCTTTTGCCGTATACCCGATCATTCTGAGCGTGGCGATTTCCCTACTTCTCTCCAGCAGATTCACCGTTGTCGTGTTGAAAATCGACGCGAAACCAAGAGAAGCTCCAAATAATAGGGAAAAGAATATGAATACGTAAAAGAAACCCATGAGTTGCATCATGTCCTCTTTGTAGCCTTCTATGGTATCAACCCTAAGGACACGCTCGTCATCTTCCAGTTTGCTTTTAACCCTCTCCAATTCTGATTTTTCAACCGAAATTATAACCTGATTGAATCCATCTATTCTCAGCATTCTCTGAAGCTCCTCAAGGCTTGCGAATGCCGCGGGCGAGAGAACTATTTCAACAACATCGTAGACCAAGACACTTTTCTTACCTTTTTCAGTCAAAATGCTTATTTTCTCACCCTTTACTATGCCGAGATTTTTCGCCATTGACTGGGGAAAGAGGATACCCTTCGGTGGCATGAGATGGACTCTTCCTTCCCCATCGAAAACCCGGTACAAATCCTGATTTGGCATCCCCATAAGGCTTATGGCCTTCGTCTCCCCTCCCTTCTCGATGAGAAAATAGCCGCTCAAGATCGGATAAGCTTCGCTCACACCTTTTATCTTTCTGACATCCTCAAGAAAGTCTTGGGACTGGTAGCCAGCGAGCCTCACGTCAAGATCGTAGTTCAGCGCTTTATTGAAAGTCAAGTCCATAGTGAAATCGACCGCATCAACGAAAACCATTGAAACCATTATCAGCATCAGGCTCGCTACAACACTGAAAATTGAGTAGGCGGTTCTCTTTTTATTTCTGAAGAGGTTTCTGATGGAGAATTTTGTCAGCATCGATGCACGCGTTGAAACCTTCAGGAATCTTTCTAGGTACTTCTCAAATATGGACTCCTCTTTAGTCTCAATGATTCCCCGCATCACGTGGGCTATTTCGAGCTTAGAAGCGCTTCTTGCTACGAGAAAACCGGATATGACAGGGGTAAAGGAGGCTAAAAAACCTGCTGCAATAATATCGTAGTGTGGTTTTGCGATTGAATTGGGAAGGTTGAGGATGGCCGTGTATTCTTTAGTGAGAACTACCGCTATGGCGTAACCAGCAGCATTTCCAGCTGTGCCGGCGAGAATTGCGATGACTAAAGGATGTTTGAGGTAGTGGAGCAGCACTTCCCTCCTCGAAATTCCAAGAGCCATCATAACGGCCATGTAGCCTATCTGCTCTTTAACAAGCCTTGTCTGAAGAACATAAACGGCGAAAATGGATATTAAGAGGAAGAATGATGGAAAAAGGAAAGCTAGCTGTTTAAAACCTTCGAGATCGAGCTGTAGAAGTTTTTTACTCGGCTGATTCTCTCCTGTATAGAAATTCAAGATGTTGTATCCCTTCAGCTTGTAGAGACACCTTGAAAGAACCTCTTCGCTATCGGCATAGCTCTGAACTCTCACCTTAACTTCATTTATTCTGTCACCAAAGATCTCTTTCAACGTTTGCTCCGGGACAAATGCTACACCAAGCGTTCTGGGGGTGGTGAAGTACTCTCCTTCCTCAACGATCCAAATGAATTCTGGACTGTAAACCAGTCCGCTAACTCTCAAATTGAGGTCTCTGCCATTAACCCTCACTTTAACGAAGTCACCCACCGATATGCCATGATAGTCCGCGAATTTTTTCAGCAAAAGGACGGATCTCGAGTTTTTGGGAAAGTAACCTCCTTCCACGAAATACAGCTTGTTTATCTTCGGTTTCTCTGGAAGGGATATCAGATAAAGTCTTATCTCCGATTGCTCAGCTTTCATCGATGCTTTTACCTTCAGCCTCCCCTCTGCTTCAAGAACTCCATCTATCTTTTTGATTTCTTTAATAACACCCGAAGGGGCGCTTACAACAGTTATAGACGCATCTTCGAATTCAGATTCTTCATAAAAGGTGTTGTAGGTCTCTTTGATGTTAAGATACGACGTATAGAACGATGAAAAGAGCATGACCCCTAAGAAGACAATGAAGGTAACGGCAAAGAACATTCCTTTTTTAGCCTTTATGTCCCTGAAAACCTTCAGATTGAGCAAAGAGACCATTTTTATCTCCTTAAAAGATTATGACAATCAAAACTACCACTCAAGTTCATCCGGATCCAGGGGGCTCTCGTTCTCAACGACTTTCTCAACCTCTCCGTCCTTGAGGTAAACCACCTTATCCGCTATCTCGGATATAATGCTGTTGTGGGTAACGAGGATGACCGTCTTTTTCTCCTTTAAGTTTATTTCTCTCATGACTTTGAGCACTTTCTTGCCCGTTTTGAAATCCAAACTTCCGGTTGGTTCATCAGCCAGTATAAGAGGTGGATTCTTTACGAGTGCCCTTGCTATGGCAACGCGTTGCTGCTCTCCACCGCTGAGCTCAGATGGAAAGTGGTTTGCCCTATCGAGTATTCCAACTATATCAAGCACCTCGTCCACGTTCCTTGGATTCTCTACGAGCTCTGCCGCAAGCAAAACATTCTCTTTTGCCGTTAAAGTTGGAATGAGATTGAAGAACTGAAAGATGTAGCCGATGTTTCTTCGCCTGTGGTAGGTCATTCCAACCTCATCAAGCTTTGAAACATCGCTTCCATTGAAGATTATTCTCCCTCTCGTGGGATTATCGATTCCTCCTATCACGTTCAGCAGGGTTGTTTTTCCACAGCCAGAGGGGCCAAGAACAACAACAAAATCGCCCTGATCTACCTCGAGATTTATTCCTCTGAGTGCCACAACATCTACTGCTCCCATTTTGTAGATCTTCCATACGTCTTCAAGGACGAGTATTGGGCTTTCTGGAGCTTTTTTGGTTTTTGTTTTGGTTTTTGTTTTCGTTTTTGGAATTGTCTCTCCTTTCATATCCCTTCCCTTGTTTTGTTAATTTCCATCACTACTTTCTCCGTCCCCTTATCTTTTTGATTGTTACCAACAGAGCGATGCCCACGACTACAATCGCTGCAAACAGGTAGATTTCTCCTCCACCCTGTTCGAAGACATAAAGCGAGAATTCCTTTTCAACCTCATACCTATCAAATTTTTGATCCATGTAACTGATTACAGCCTCGATCCTTTTCTCTCCGGCTTCATTGGCAATCAGATCGAATGATGCCGTAGCGGAATCTCCACTTTCGAGAGTTCCAATAAAGTAGCTTTTCTTACCCGATATCCCCTCAGGCAGAATTAGATTGATGCTTACAGCCTTTGCGTCTTGCTTTCCACTGTTTTCCAGCTGAAGGGAGAGCTTAAAGCGGGTTCCTGCTGTAAGTATTTGGGGGGAGGTAAAAACACCCGCTATGTCGAGGCTTATCTTGCCTCTCTCCGAAACGAATACGTTAAAATTCTCGAGAACTCTCTTTTCCTCATCATGTTCATAAAATACCTGAACCTCAAACGGGAAGACTCCAGTTTTATTACCACTTTTAAGGGTGAAAGAGACCGTTTTCATCTCCTTCTTTTTGAGTGTGCCCAGTAATTTCTCAGTTTCACCCTGGAAACCTTCAGGGATTCCAAGTTCCACTCTGACATTTTTAGCCTCATCGAATCCAGTGTTTTCAACTGCAAGATTTAACGTGAAATCCATGTCCGGATAGATTCTTTCAGGTGTGGTTTTATCCACGGAAATCACTATTTCTGGTCTTCCAATAACATTCATGGAGACAGTAATCGTATCCGTCGCTATATTTCCGAAATCATCCGTATAACCTACTTCAATTGGGATTTCGTAAACTCCGATCTCAAGCGAACCATCTGTGGTAAGGGTGAAATTGAGGATTCTTTCCTCACCTGTACTCCATTCTTTAAAGTAGAATTTGCTTGTATTACTAACAATGCCCTCCGGAGTTTTAAGGTAAACTTTGACATCTCTGGCCTTTCCACCGTTGTTCTTGATCTTTATGCTGCATTCTTTTCTGCTCGAAGGCTCAATTTCAACGCTCCCTATCGCCGAAAATGATGGTTTATCTGAAACCTTGAGAACGATCACATTCCGGATTGATTCGCTTCCGTTAGCCCTGAGGTTCACGCTTAACTCATAAAACCCCGATTTTTCAGCCCGCAATTTCAGCTCAGCCGATGCTGTTCCTTGAGGAACCCCACCGAGATTGAGGTAGACGTATGAGACTTCTTTTCCCCTTTCAATTATCGCAAGCCCTTCTTCCTTTTCACTAATAAACAACTCAACGGTCGTAACATCATTTCCGAGATTCGTCACGTAAAGCTGGAGAACAAATTCTCCTATAGAGGGATTAGCGGGAATCGTTTTGTAGGTAAGGCTGAGTGGGGATGCTGACGAAATCTGGATTAACAGCATTAGAAACAAACTTAAGAGGGTGATTTTAGCCACTCCTCTAAATTTAGATTTAACTCTTTCTCCTTTCATTTATCTTACCTCCTTTCTACCGTTTTCCAACTTCCTGCAATCTATAAATTCCAAAACTATCTTCTTGTATTCTTCTATGTTCTTAATGTCGAAAAGATAGTGGTAGAGTGAGAGACCATCCAGCATCGCGCTAATCAGCAAGGCCGTTTTTTTAGGCTCCCTTATCCCTTCCTTAACAAACAGCGGGTAAATAACCCGCTCCATAATTTCCTCAAAAAGTTCTCTGAATCTTTCAAACCTCTTTCTTTTTGCTATCACCTCTGCAACATACATCGAAAACTCCAGAAGAGGTTTTCTTCCAGTAAGAGTGCTGAAACCCATATCAACGAGATCTGAAATTGATCTAATCTCTCCCTCCATCAAGAATTTTCTTGTTCCGTAAATTGCTACCTCCCCAACCAGATTTTCTTTGTTTTTGAAGTGGTAGAAGATCAGGCTTTTTGAGACCCCAGCTTTCTTTGCTATTTCCTCAACTGTAACCTCGTATGGAGGCTTTGACATGTAAAGCTGAAACGCTGCCTCCAAAATCCCTTCCTTCATAATGACTGACTGGTCAGTCAAATACTATAGTTTGTGGTTTAGGTCATCATGAAGATAAACTAAAAGCCGAATAACGGTATTCAACTCGCTTACTTATCACCAGGTTTTTTGTTCTGGCTTGCACGTTTTACAACCTCTTTAATCCGTTTCTTTCTGGTTTCTTCCCGCTTTGCGCTCTCTACCCAGTAGATGTAGGCGAGTTGGTAAGAATTGGCAAAATTACGGAAGTTATCCCATGCCTTTTTATCATCCTTTAATGCTTTTTCAAGATCCGGAGGTATAGCCAGCTTTTTGGATGTGTAAGCTGAGAACCATTTTCCACTTTTCTTCGCCTCTTCAATTTTCGCTAAGCCTGCTTCCATCATCTTCCCCTCTCTTATCATTTTTTCTGCTTTTTTTCTGTTGATTTCAGACCAAACACTGTTCTTTCTACGGGGACTGAAGCGGATGAGGTGTTTTTCGTCATCAATTCTCTTAAGTCTTCCATCTATCCAGCCAAAGCAAAGCGCTTCTTCGACAGCGTCATCATAAGAAAGTCCAAGCTTACCTGTGTGTTTTTTATAGAAAACCAGCCAGACCTCTTTTTCTTTATTGTGATTTCTCTCCAGCCACTTCCGCCATTCATCTCTGTTTCTCATTAAAAGGGGTTTAGCGTTCATCTTACCGCACTTCCTGGGCAAATCAACCTTATTTTGCAGTTTGTGCATGCTCTCTTTCTACCTATTGCTCCATTGTAAAAGGAAATTAGGAGTGGTATCAGTACTGCTATTTTGAATATCGTAAATTGTAGGATAATAGAGGCTAGAACTGAGATAAGGGGGATTAGGGTCAGCAATCCATAAGTGAAGGGGGCTAACTTTAAAGCTGCTAATGCCAAATTTCTCGATGTCGCCTCTTTTGAATAGCAGAGCACATAATTTTCCCAAACCGGTGTTACACCACTTGTCATAATAATTTCCTAAAGCGATCCACAGAATCATAAGGAAATTACTTATCACCACGTTTGACTTGGGATACTCTTCCAACCCTTTATCGTAGATTTCTATCTCTTTTTTCATAGCAGTTTCTCCTTTTGGAGGTTGAATTGGGCATATTTTGAGTTTTTGATAGACATTTGTTAGGTATGTATTATGTTTTTCCTCCCTGAAAGTTTAAATCGTGTTTAAGATTAACTCAATAAC